>JAJPJT010000115.1 GCA_021324095.1 Gammaproteobacteria bacterium | reverse complement strand
CTCGGGACTCGGGACTCGGGACTCGGGACTCGGGACTCGGGACTCGGGACTCGGGACTCGGGACTCGGGACTCGGGAAGTCTAAAACGAGCGACCTTGAAACTCCCTCTCCTCCAAACGGCTCGATCATCTTGGCGAGAGGCGCCGCAGGCCGACCGCGCAGCGCTGGGTGAGGGGAAACCTTCCGCCATCGTCCGACGCGATACCGCGCCTCCCCACCGCCAACGGCGCACGTCCGTGCCGGTTTCACCCCGCCGCATGGGCGGCCAGCCCGTGCTTCAGCGGACCGAGCGCATCGACGGCGCGCATTCCGGCGCCACGCAGCGCGGCCCACGCAGGCGACTGCCACATGAACATCCGCTCCAAGGCGTCGAAAGCATGCGCGTCCAGCGCACTGGCGGCCCGCCGCCGCCGCGCGTAGCGCCGCAGCACGTGCGGCGCAGCGAAATTGCGCCCGGATTCCCGTGCGTCGCCCAACACCGAGGCGAGTTCGGCGACATCGCGCAATCCGAGATTCGCCCCCTGCCCTGCCAGCGGATGCACTGCATGCGCGGCATCGCCGATCAACAGGCAACGGCCGGCTGCGAATCGATCCGCGATCTGCAGGCGCAACGGAAACGAAGCGCGCGGGGTGGTGCGCGTGATCCGGCCAAGGCGGAAGTCCGAGGCGACCCCCACCACCTCGCAAAACGCGGAATCGTCCAGCGCCAGCACTTCGCGCGCCCGCGCTTCAGGCAGCGACCACACGATCGAACTGCGCCCGCCGGCAAGCGGCAGCAACGCGATCGGGCCTTCGCGCGTGAACCGCTGCCACGCGGTCTCCTCGTGCTCGCGTTCGGTCGCGACGTGCGCGACCACCGCACGCTGGTGGTAGTCGCGGCCGTGCACCGCGATCGCGGCCTGCTCGCGCAATCGCGAATCGGCGCCGTCCGCGATCACGAGCAGTGCCGCCGACAAATGCTCACCATTGCCAAGATCCAGCACCACCCGATCATCGCGCGACACGAACGACTCGACGCTCGCGGGGCACAATCGGCGCACGCCTGCTGTATCCAGCGCCTGCCAGAGCGTCCACGCAATCAACTTGTTCTCGACGATCCAGCCGAGCTGAGCACGTCCTTCGCGCGCGGCATCGAATGAAACTTCAGCGCCTGACGCTGCATCCCATACGTGCATCCGCCGATACGGAGGCACGCGCGTCGCCCGGATGGTCTGCCAGACGCCGAGTTCATCCAGCAGCCGCGCCGAAGAAGGCGCCAGCGCGATCACGCGCAGGTCTTCGGGTTCGCCCGCGTGCCACGGCACGGGCTCGCGTACTTCCAGCAACGCGACTGAAAACCCGCGCCGCGCCAGTGCCAGTGCGCACGCAGCGCCCACCATGCCACCGCCTGCGATGGCAATATCGAGGGCTGGCCGCCGCGCGTTCATGGGCCCGCCTCCAGCGCCGCTACCGGCGGCCGGTCGCGAAAGCCCATGCCGCGCCTTGCGATGATGTGCCGCAGCGACGGCACGCCACCCAGCGTGAGCATCGCCAGCGAGCGGAACGGCGCGATCATCGGCTGCGCGAGGCAGCCGAGCGCGACCAATCCGTGGCTGAAGGCGAGCACGCCTTCCCGATCCGGCTGTCGGCGCCGCGCATAGTCCTGCAGGAGCGCGGGCGCACCCGGATCGTCGGCACCGTCGATCAAATCCGCGAGTGTCAACGCGTCGCGCAAGCCGAGGTTGAACCCCTGCGCGCCGACCGGATGCACCGTTTGCGCGGCATTGCCGACCAGCACCGCGCGCGGTGCGGTCACGCTGTCGGCGAGCACGCGCCGGATGCGGTGCGGAAAGCGCTTGCCCGGCCGAGACAATCGTCCCAGCTTCCAGCCGAAGCGCGCTTGCGCGAACGCGAGGAATGCCGCGTCGTCCATCGCGGCGACTTCGTCGTGGCGATCGGCCGTAACCGTCAGCACCAGACCGCGCCGCTGGTTGGGCAACGGCAGCAGCGCGATGGGCCCGTCATCGGTGAAGCGTTCGTACGCGCAATCCGGAACTTCGCGCTCGTAGGATACGGTGCAGACGAACAGGCTTTGATGATAGTCATGCGTCTGCGCGCCGATACCGACCGCGCTGCGGACGAAGGAATCGCTGCCGTCGGCGCCGACCACCAGCCGCGCGTCGATGTCGCGCTCACCGTCCGTCGTCGCGATGCATGCACGCCAGCCTGAGCAGCCGGACACCCCCTCACCCCAACCCTCTCCCCACGGGGGAGAGGGAGACAAGCGCGCGCGACCGCGGGCATCGTTGTCGCTACCCTCTTCCCTTTCGGGGGTGGGCGACGCGCGGATGCCACTGCGGGCACTGTTGTCGTTGCCCTCCCCCCTTTGGGGAGAGGGCGGCAAGCGCGCAGCGCCTGGCAGGTGATGGGGGACGTCGTGATGTTCTCGGCTCGCAATCGGTTCCAGTTTTTCGAGCGTTGCCGGCGCTAATCGCTGTACGTTCCGACACGCCGCCAAGCGCCGTTCCAGCGAGGCGCCCAGGCGGCTGCCGGGCACCACCCGGCCCAACGCATCCACACCGGCTTCTTCGGCCGACATCCGCACCCGCCCGAATTCGCCGGCGCGGCTGACCTCGACCCGACGGATCGTGCCCGCCGACGCTTCGAGGAGCGGCCAGACTCCGAGCACGGACAGCGCATTCACCGACGCCCGCGCCAGAGCAAGGTTGCGGTCGTCGTCGCCGGACACCGTCGCGATCCGCGGCGGCGCGATGTCGACCAGGGCCGTCTTGCGGCCGATCGCGTCCAGCGCCAACGCGAGGCTCGTGCCGACGAGGCCGCCGCCCACGATCAGGATGTCGACGCGATCAGGCATCCATGAATGATAGCCGGTTGATGTCCATCATCCCGTCGCAAAGGACGTTTGCGGTAAGCTAGCGGTAGTCGCAACGAGGATGGATTCCATGTCGCAACCTGCCCGCTCTCCGCAACCGGTCCTGATTTCGCCCGCAACCCTGGTTCTGTGCGGCATGATCGCGTTCACCATCGCCTACCGGCTGCTGGTGCACTACGCGGCGGGCGCGATGCCATGGAATTTCACCCCGGTCGAGGCGATGGCGCTTTTCGGCGGTGCGTATTTCGCCAACCGTAAACTCGCGATCGCGGTGCCGCTGATCGCGATGGCGTGCGCCGATATCGTGATCGCGTTTTCGCTGCCTTTTTCAGAGGTCATCGACTGGCTGATGGTGATGCCGGTGATCTACGGCTGCGTCGCGCTGACGGCGTTCGCCGGTTTCGCGCTGCGCGGTCGCGTGCGCGTGTGGAACACGCTGGTCGCTGCCGCGGCGAGCGCCACCGGGTTTTATCTCATCACCAATTTCTTCACCTGGGCCACCACCACGCTGTATCCGCACACCGCGGCCGGCCTGCTGACCTGCTACATCGCCGGCTGGCCGTTCTACCAGCACGGCAGCCTGCCCGGCACCGTGTTGTGGACAGCCGTGCTGTTCGGCGGCTTCGCGCTGCTCGGGCGCCGCTGGAGCGCGCTGCGCCTGACCGCGGCGCACTGAGAGAGTAGACATATCCGATCACGTTCGTGGTTCCATACCTCACCACGAACGAAATCCACACGCCACCGTTCGCCCTGAGGTATCGAAGGGTGAGCGGCTGCATCGCTCAGGCGTCCAGTAATGGGCAATCGTCTATCGAAGATTTACACACGCACTGGCGATGATGGTTCGACCGGGCTCGGCGACGGCTCGCGCACGCCCAAGGATTCACCGCGCGTCGAAGCCTACGGTACCGTCGACGAGTTGAATTCGACGATCGGCGTGCTGCTCGCCTGCGATGGCGTCCCCGACGACATTCGCGAATTGCTGGTGCGCATCCAGCACGCGTTGTTCGATCTCGGTGGCGAGCTCTGCGTGCCCGGCATGGCCATGATCCACGACGCCGACGTCACCGGGCTCGAACAGACGCTCGACCACTACAACGCCGACCTGCCGCGGCTCAAGGAATTCATCCTGCCGGGCGGCGGCATGGCGGCCGCGCAATGCCACGTCGCGCGCACCGTGTGCCGGCGCGCCGAGCGGCGCGTGGTGACGCTGGCGAGCAGGGAAAGCGTGCGTCCCGAAGTCGTGCATTACCTCAACCGGCTTTCCGACCTGCTGTTCGTGTTGTGCCGGGTGCTGGCGCGTGCCTGTGGACACGGCGAAGTGTTGTGGCAGCACGAGAAGCGACCGCGCCCTGACTGAGTGATTCGCAGCTACTGCGCGATTCCTCCAACCGTTCGCCCTGAGCGTAGCGAAGCGAAGTCGAAGGGCGGGTGGCACAATTCCCGAATCGCACTTCGACGAATCCAGCATGCGCCTTTATACGCACCCCGCCTGCCTCGAGCACGATCCCGGCGCCGGTCATCCGGAATCGCCCGCGCGGCTGCGCGCGGTGTTGCAGGCGCTGGACGATCCGCGCTTCGCAAATCTTGAACGCATCGAAGCGCCCCGTGCCACGAGCGAACAACTGGAACGCGTACACGACGCCGACTACGTGGAGCAAATTTTTGCCAGCGCACCGGCGCAGGGCTACGCGCGACTCGACCCCGACACCGTGATGTCGCCGGGTTCACTCGAAGCCGCGCTGCGTGCAGCCGGCGCGGTTTGCGCTGCGGTCGACGACGTCCTGACAGGAAGGACGAAGCGCGCCTTCTGCGCGGTGCGACCGCCCGGCCACCATGCGACGCCCAATGAAGCGATGGGCTTCTGCCTGTTCAACAGCGTCGCGGTCGCCGCGGCGCATGCACTTGCGGTGCATGGCATCGAACGCATTGCCATCGCCGATTTCGACGTGCACCACGGCAACGGCACCCAGGACATCTTCCGGCGCGACCCGCGCGTGCTGTACGCATCCAGCCACCAGATGCCGCTGTATCCCGGCACCGGTGCGGCCAGCGGACACGGCGCCGGCAACATTTTCAACGCCCCGCTGCCGCCCGATGCGGGCTCCACCGAATTTCGCGCCGCGTGGGAAGTAAACCTGCTGCCGGAAATCAACCTGTTCCGCCCGCAACTCGTGATGATCTCCGCCGGCTTCGACGCCCACGCCCGCGACCCGCTGGCGCAACTGCAACTCGCGGCCAACGATTACACATGGATCACCCAACGCCTCGTCGAACTCGCCGACCGCCACGCCGACGGCCGCGTCATTTCAGCGCTCGAAGGTGGCTACGATCTCGACGCGCTGCGCGAGTGCACGGCGGCGCATGTGGCAGGGTTGATGGCCTGACGCATCATGCCGTCATCCAGGCGCAGGCCGACGCCCAGCTGGCGTCATTCCGGGGCCGCCGAAGGCGGAATCCAGAACCCAGCGACATTGCCGTTGCCGTTTTGACATCCCTGTCTTGATTCCGCGCGCAGTCCTTGCGCGCGGGTGACTTTCGTTACGGCGAAAGTCACCAAAGCCTGAGGTTTCCCCACGAATTTCACGCGCACGCCTGCATGTGGTTGACGACGTCGGTTGGCAGGCGTCGCAAGCGTTCCAGCCATTGTGATGCTCGATCCAGCGG
>JAJPJT010000045.1 GCA_021324095.1 Gammaproteobacteria bacterium | reverse complement strand
TGACCGCACGTGGTGTGCCGGTGATGCTGGAAGACCCGCTGTGGCCGGGCACCGGGGCCGACGCGACGACCGGACGTTTGCAGGAACTGGTGCAAATGGCGCGCTGGGTCAGCATCGACGTGCGTGGGCACGACGAGGCGAGCCTGGTAAGGACGATGGCCAACCTGCGGCTTGCGGACCGGCACGCGGTCGCAACAGCTACCTATCTTTACGAGCATCGTACCCAGCGCGCCTGCATGAATCTCGGCTTCGATGCCTTCCAGGGCTCCTACCTGTTCAGGCCGGCCGAAGAGCAACTGGTCGAAACGATGAAGCCGAACCGGCTCAACCTGTTGCGTCTGCTGGCGGCGGTGCAGAACCCCGACAACGGCCCGGGCGAGCTTGAAGAACTGATCCGCAACGATGCGGTGCTCAGTTACAAGTTGCTCAAGTGCGTCAATTCGGCCTATTTCGGCTTGCCGCGCGAATTGAAATCGCTGCAGCAGGCGGCCGTCTATTTTGGCGTAATGCGGATCCGCAACTGGGTGTATTCGATGGCCATCGGTGACCTCGACGATACGCCGCCGGAGTTGCTGAAGCAGGCCTTGCTGCGCGCCCGCATGGCCGAGCTGCTGGCGCGCAACCTGCCGCCCGAGCAACGCGAGATGGCGTTCATCGCGGGGCTGTTCTCGCTGCTGGATACCATCATGGGCGTGCCGATGAAGCGGGTGCTTGCGGATGTGCCGCTGCCCGACGTGGTACGGCATGCGCTGCTCGAGGGCAGCGGTCCCCTTGCCCTCACGCTTGCACAGATCCGTGGTTGGGAGAGCATCGATGGCGCCGGCGACAAGCGCGCCGTCAGCGCCGAGGTGGCTGATGCGTACCTGCATTCGGTCGAGTGGGCCGAACACGTCTACAGCTTCGCCCAGCGGCAGGCTGCGTGATTTCAAGGCGGCGGGATTTCAGCGCTGTCGTCACGCGGCCGACAACACGCCAGGTTGTGCAGGGTACGGGCACTAAAGATTTCGGTCCCGCTGCCGATGCAGGAGGCAATACCTGATACGTGAGCGTTGCCTCATCAACCATGTGGATTTCGCCATGAACAAACTCGTCATCGCGGCTGGCGCCTTGCTGCTGGCTCCTGTCGTGGCGTGCGCCGCTTGCACGGCTGCCAATTTCAAGGTTGCATCCTTCGAAGTCCAGACGGGGGATGCCGCGAACCCGATCATGCGCATGCCCGGCAAGCTGGTCAACGACTGCGCGCAACCGGCTGGAGCGCAGTTGCTGATCGTAGCCAAGGCCAGTGACGGTTCCGTGGTGCAGAAGCGCAAATTCTGGCCGGCGGGTACCGCCAATATCGCGTCCGGCAAAAGCGTGCAGTTCGATGCCGGCCGCATGTTCGAGTACGTGCCCTCGATGAAAACTTATTCGGTGACCGTCGTTTCCGTGCGGACCTGGTAAGCCTCCGGGCGCATCAGCCATCCCGCCGCAAGTCGTCCCCAGGCCAAACCGAACGGAGGAAAGCCGCTGCGCGGGTTCGCCTGCGCGTGGAATGCGCCGTGCGGTGACCGCAGTCATGCCGGGCGCTCGGCCACCGCCGTCCGCGAACTGCGGGTGCAGGGCCACGGTTCAGCGCAAACGTTCGCTGGCGGCGTAGATGCGCGACAGCACGGCGGCCAGCGCTACATAGAGTTCGGCGGGGATGTCCGTGCGGATCCGCACGGCGGCGAGCAGCGCGGCGGTTGCCGGGTCGGGGTGGCGCGGCAAGCCCATGCGCTCGGCCTGTTGCAGCATGCGCTCGACCGCGTCTGCATCCATGTCTGCGCGCAACGTCGCCTCGGCGGGAGCGGCGTCGTTGCGGAAACGCAGGATTACCGAGCCGGGCGCGGTGCTCATGCGCTGGCTTCCAACAGCCGGCGGGACAGGCCGGTATGCCGCAGCGGGGTGCCCCGGCCGACGCGCAGGTGCGTGAGTTCCAGACCGGATCCCTTCAGCAATTGTGCAAGTACCGTCGTCTGTTCTTCCAAAGTCTCGACGGCAGAATCGCGCTCTGCCCAAAGGTCGACCTCGACGCTCGCGCCACGGAGGCGGATCTGGCCATGGATTGCGCCAAGGCTGGGTGGATCGAGGGTGAAGCCCAGCGTCCAGCGCGGCGGTGCGGCATCCGTGCCCGCGCCGGCCGCGTCCGGCTCGATGCGCAGTTGAAGGACGTCGAAACCGTCGTCGCCGCGTATCGGAACCTCGATCATGCATGCCTGCGATGACGCCAAGGGATGGGCTTCGAGCTGCATGATCTCGATGCGCGACAGCGCGCCTTCCACGTGCTTGAGCATGCCTGCCGCCAGCGTCAGCGCGTCGCTGGTTGAGGGAGCCTGCACGCGTGGCTGGGGCTGCAGCGGCAAATGATGCAACGGGGGCGGCGTGTTGCTGGTACCGGCCGGCTGCGGGGGAAGGTCTGGAGGTGCGGGAGCATCCGGCAGCGCTTGCGCCGGCGGAGACTGCGGTGCTTCGGGAACCGGTAAGTCCCCGGGCCACACCGGCAGATACGGTTCCGATGGCAGCGGCGGCTGCTCCGGTCGCACGGACGCATTGGCGTCCGCGGTGGGCGGCGGGAGGTCCTGCGACAACTCGCGCAGGGCTTGCCCGAGCCGTTGCAGCACCGCTTTCACGTCGTAATCGATCAGGGTGGACGGCAGCCGGGTCGCCGTGCCCGCGTGCTGGGCAAGATTGTGCTCGAGCTGCAGCCCAGCACGCTGCACACTGTCGCGCAACACTTCGGGATCGAGGATGTCGTGCCGGTCGGTGATGGAGGCCTCCAGCCGCGCCAACGCGGTGCGCACGGATTCCGGCAAGGCGCGTATGCCGGGTGTAGTAGCCATGGCCTGCAGATCGGAAAGCAACGGTTGCAGGCTGCGCTGATTGGGCAGGCGGGCGCGCAGGGAGGCTGCCGTCGGACTGCTTTGGCCGGGCGGCGAAAGAAACTCCAGCACCGGTGATCGTCCGTTGCTGACTACCCGGGCCTGGAAGTTGTGCGGGACGAGCCCGTTCGGCGGCGGATGCGCCTCGACAGTCCGGCCGCTGATCTGCAGGATCAGGCGCGTGCCGCCTTCCAGCAATTCCAGTACGCGACCGGACACGACCGACCCCACCGGCCACGGTGGAGCCAGGGTGCCGGCTGCGGACGCTGCCCAGTTGAGGGCTGCCAGCTGAATCGGGGGCACGCTCACGCGGAGACTCCATCGGTCTTTCAGCGAATATCGGCAGCCGTTGCAATGACTTGAGCGCGGAGCTCGGGCGCACCCCCATCCCGCGCCGGCAGATCAGGATCCTCGCCGATTCCCGATGCCGCCTCGCTTGCAGCAGGGAGTACCTGAGGAACGTGCCGGAATGCGCAGGCAGGGGCACCCTAAAGTTGCGCGGGCGGCCGCCGTTACATCCTTCATGTTGAAGCTGGTGGAGCCGGCATGGCGGGTGCTGGAAAACGGAAGAAGGCCTGCGACTGCCGTGTGCAGCTCGGCGAGGCGCTGGTTATAGGGGTCGCCGCCGAACTGCATGCACAACTCGGCGAGGCGCTGATCCGGCCCGAGCCCGTGGTGCTGGACGCGGCCGCGGTGGCGCGGGTGGATACCGCCGGGCTGCAACTTCTGCAGGCATTCGTGCAGGCGCGTGACGAGGGTGCAGGCGCGTGGCGTTGGGCCAACGTCGGGGAAATACTGCATGCGGCGGCCGGCCAGCTCGGGTTGCAGCGGATGTTGAAATTGCCGGACGTGGCGCCGACCGCCGACTGAGGTGTGTAAATGGCAAAGATTCTCGCTGTCGACGATTCCGCCTCCATGCGCAACATGGTGGCCTTCACGTTGCGCGGTGCCGGGCACGAGGTGCGGGAGGCGGCGGACGGCAGGGCGGCCCTGGATGCAGCCATGGCCGAGCGTTTCGACCTGGTGCTGGCCGACGTGAACATGCCGGTGATGGACGGCATCGTGCTGACGCGTGAACTGCGCGCGCTGCCGTCCATGACCGGCGTGCCCATCCTCATCCTCACCACCGAATCCAACATCGAAAAAAAGATGGAAGGCAAGACCGCCGGTGCCACGGGTTGGCTGGTGAAGCCGTTCGATCCGGAGCAATTGCTGGCAACGGTTGCGCGCGTGGCGGGTTGAACACGGGATGGGCACCGTCGATCTGACCCAGTTCCATCAGGTCTTCTACGACGAAAGTCTGGAAGCCCTGGATGGCATGGAAGAGGCGCTGCTGGCCCTGGAGCATGGCGTCCAGAACCCCGGCGCCGACGCGCCGGAGCGGGTGAACGCCATCTTCCGCGCCGCGCATTCCATCAAGGGCGGCGCGGCCACCTTCGGCTTCAACGACCTGGCGGCTTTCACCCATGTGCTCGAATCGCTGCTCGACGAGATCCGCAGCAATCGCCGCGCGGCCGACGAAGAAATGATCGAACTGCTGTTGCAGGCGGGCGATTGCATGCGCGGGATGCTCACGCGAACGCGTGCCGGGACTCCGGTTGCGGATTTGACCAGTGAATCGCTGCGAGCACGCTTTGCGGCGATGCTGGGCAATCCTGCTGCGGCCGCGGCTTCCCCGCAGGCATCTGAGCTCCCGGTCGCCGGATGGCGCATCCATTTCCGTCCGCGCGCGAACCTTTTGCGCAGCGGCAACGATCCGTTGCGGATGTTCCGTGAGCTTGCCCGATACGGCGCCTTGGTGGTCAAGCAGGTCCAGGTGCTGCAACAGCCGCGCCCCGCGTTTGCCGAACTCGATCCGACCGCGCCGATGCTGGCGTGGGAGCTGGAATTGCATGGCGACATCAAGCGCAGGGACGTGGAAGGCGTATTCGAGTGGGTCGAGGGTGATTGCGATCTGGCCATCGAGTTGCTGCACGATCGCCGCGCTGGGGAGGTCCCGCAGGATGCCGCGCCGTCCGCCGCGCAGGACGCGGACAAGCCTGGGCGCGAGGCCGGCGCGCACACCGATGCCGGCTCGATCCGCGTGGGCATCGGCAAGGTCGATGCGCTCATCGACATGGTCGGTGAGCTCGTCATCACCCAGTCGATGCTCGGCAACATCGGTGAACATTTCAGCATGGATCGGCTGGGCCGCCTGCAGGAAGGGCTGGCCCAGCTCGAGCGCACCACCCGCGAGCTTCAGGACAGCGTGATGCGCATCCGCATGCTGCCGATTGCGGCGGTATTCAATCGGTTTCCACGCCTGGTGCGCGATCTCGAGCATCGGCTGGGCAAGCGTGTGCGCCTGGAGCTGCGCGGAGAAACGACCGAAGTCGACAAGACCGTGCTGGAAAAAATCGGCGATCCGCTGGTGCACCTGGTGCGCAATGCGATCGACCATGGCCTCGAAACGCCCGCGGCACGCGTGGCCGCGGGCAAGCCTGAAACCGGCGTGCTGCGCCTGGAAGCGCGTCACGAAGATGGTTATGTCGTGGTCGAGGTATCCGACGACGGCGGCGGGCTGCGCCACGGGCCGATCATCGCCAAGGCCGTCGAGCTGGGACTGGTGAGCCCCGGCCAGGAACTGGACGACCAGGAAATCGCCGAGTTGATCTTCCAGGCCGGATTTTCCACCAACAAGGAAGCCACCGACCTGTCGGGGCGCGGGGTCGGCATGGACGTGGTGCGGCGCAACGTCAGGGATCTCGGCGGCAGCGTCAACGTGCGCAGCCGTGAGGGCCAGGGCAGCACCTTCACCATCGTATTGCCGCTGACCCTGGCGATCATCGACGGGCTTACCACAGCTGTTGGCGGCGAACGCTACATCATCCCGCTCGTTTCGATCGTCGAGTCGCTGCAACTGAAGGCGCGCAGCGTCCGGCATGTCGCGGGTGGCGGGGAGGTGTTCCACTTTCGTGAAGAGTGGTTGCCGCTGGTACGGCTTCACGAGGTCTTTGGTTGCGCGGGCGCGGAGACCGCGGTCGAGCGCGGAATCGTGGTCGTGGTCGACGCAGGCGGCCGTCGGGTGGGCTTGCTGGTGGACGCGCTGGTCGGACAGCAACAGGTGGTCATCAAGTCGCTCGAAGCGCACTACCAGCGGATCGAGGGTATTTCGGGCGCCACCATTGCCAACGACGGCGGCGTCGCCCTGATCGTCGATGTCGATGGGGTCGTGCGTGCCAGTGCCCGCCGCCGTGCGGCATGAGTTCGCGAATGTGCGCTCAAGAATCGGCCTCCCGCGCCGACACAGCGAAGGAGTCGACTTCATGGCGCAACCGCCGTCGCGAGGTAATCGTCCAGTGCCCAAGAGCGAACCAGAGGCCGGCAAGCTGGTCCAGCAGTTGACCTTCATTCTCGCTGGCGAAGAGTACGGCATCGACATTCTGTCGGTGCGCGAGATCCGCGCCTGGTCAAAGCTTACCCGTATCCCGCAGACGCCGGCCTATGTGCTCGGGGTGCTGAATCTGCGCGGCGCCATCGTGCCCGTGATCGATCTGCGCCTGCGCTTCGGGCTGCCCCGTGAGGGCTATGACAGCAATACGGTGACGGTCGTGGCGGCCGTCGGTAACCGCTTGTTCGGCGTCGTCGCCGATTCTGTCGCCGACGTGTTCAACGCGTATGAAGACAGGATCAAGCCGGTGCCGGACCTTGGCGCGGTGGTCGACACCCGGTTCCTGAAGGGACTGGCGGGAGACGGCGAACGCATGATCATGCTGCTCGATCTCGAACGACTGATGCGCCCGGAGGAAGCCGAGGCGCTGGATGCGGCGATGCCGGAGATTGCGGACGTGGCTGTGGCTGCGTGAACACATTGGAGCATTCGATGGAAATGAAGTTGAAGGCGCTGTCCAAGTTGCGCATGCCGTACCTGAACGTGAAGGTGCGCCTGATCGGCACCGTGGGGCTGCTGATCCTGATCCTGCTCGGTGTCGCCTGGGCCGGGCTGAACGGCATGTCGCGCAGCAACGCCAGCCTCGCCCAGGTCTATGGCGAGGGCATGCTGCCGTTGTCGGTGTCCGACGAGATCGCGCGCGGAACGTTGCAGAACTTCATTGCGCTGGGTGAAGCGGGTTTCCAGATTGAAAACACCGGCGTCGTCCAGCAGCAGTTGGCCGACGTGTCGAAATGGGTCGCGTCCAATGAAGCCCGGGTCAAGCAATTGCAGGGCTATCCGGCATCGCCGGGTGTGGCCAAACAGCTGGACGCCTTTGTCAGGGACCGCAGCGACGTGTTGTCTTCCATGCAGGACGTAGAGACGGCCCTGACCAAGGGTGACAAGGGCGCAAGCTCCCTGCTCTACACCGAGCTGCTGCCCAGCATCATGATCATGCAGACCGACATGAACAAGCTGATCAAGCTGCAGGTAGCCGACGGCAAGCAGCTGCACGACGGCGCGCGCCAGGACTACGGACGCGTGCACAAGCTGATCGTGACCGTGTTGCTCGGCGGCATCGTGCTGGCGTTGCTGGTGGCGATCCTTGCGATCCGTTCGATCATCGCTGCCCTGGATCGTTCGGTGGACGTGGCTCGCGCGATCTCCGAAGGTCACCTTGGCCACGAGATCGCGACCCACGGCAAGGGCGAGCTGGGTCGCTTGCTGGTTGCGTTGCGCACGATGGATGCACGCCTTTGCGGCATTGTCGGCCAGGTGCGCCACGGCGCGGACGAGGTGAGCGTGGCGGCGCAGCAGATTTCACGTGGCAATGACGACCTGAGCCAGCGCACGCAGGAACAGGCGTCCAGCCTCGAGGAAACCGCCTCCTCGATGGAGGAGATGACCGCCACCGTCAAGCAGAACGCGGAAAGTGCGAGCCACGCCAACCAGCTGGCGCGCGGTGCGCGTGATCAGGCGGAGCGGGGCGGCGAAGTGGCCGATCGCGCTGTCGCGGCGATGGGCGAAATCGATACGTCCAGCCGCAAGATCGCCGACATCGTGGGGCTGATCGACGAGATCGCATTCCAGACCAACCTGCTGTCGCTGAACGCGGCGGTGGAAGCCGCGCGAGCCGGCGAGCAGGGTCGCGGATTCGCCGTCGTCGCCTCGGAAGTCCGCAATCTCGCGCAGCGCAGCGCGGCCGCCGCGAAAGAGATCAAGGCCCTCATCCAGGACAGCGTGGACAAGGTGCGCACCGGAACCGAGCTGGTCCAGAAAACCGGTGCGGCCTTGACCGGAATCGTCGACAGCGTCAAGAAGGTCACCGACATCGTCGGCGAGATCGCCGCGGCCAGCCAGGAGCAGTCGGCGGGCATCGACCAGGTGAATCGGGCGGTGATGCAGATGGATGAAATGACCCAGCAGAATGCAGCCTTGGTCGAAGAATCGGCTGCGGCCGCGCGGGCCCTGGAAGAACAGGCCGACGATTTGGCCCGGCAGATCACGTTCTTCAAGATCGAGCGCGGCCAGGCGTCAACCGAAGTCGATGCAGTGCTGTCGCGGGCGGCGAGGCCGGTTGCAGACAGGCCGTCCGAGCCCGCCGGGGTGGCGTCGAAGCCCGCCGTTGCGCCGACCACGACGGCGCGGGCGAGGGTCGCCGGGACTGCGGCCCGCACCCAGGCGGAAGAAGAGGCCTGGGAGGAGTTCTGACCCGTGGGTGCAATGGGCGCCGGAGTGGCCACGGCGGGCGTCCAGCCCCTGGGCAATGCGGAGTTCCGATTTCTCGGCGACTTCGTGACGCGCCATTGCGGCATCATGATGGGTGAGCACAAGCGGCAGTTGCTGCAGGGGCGCCTGCAGCGCCGGCTGCGGGCGCTGGGCCTTGCCAGCTTCGAGCAGTACTGCGATTTGCTGCGCGACGATCCCGAAAGCGAGCTGGGTGAGTTCGCCAGCGCAATCTGTACGAACGTCACCGCGTTTTTCCGCGAGCCGCACCACTTCGACTATCTCGCCGAGCAATTACCGAAATGGCTGGCCGAGCGCCCCGACGGGCGCGTGCGCATCTGGTCGGCCGGGTGCGCCACCGGAGAGGAACCCTGGTCGCTGGCGATGGTGCTGGCGGAGGCGCTGAAAAAACACCGCGGTCCTGCGGACGCGTTGATCCTTGCCACCGATCTGTCGCCGGCCGCGCTGCAGACGGCGCGGCTTGGCGTGTATTCGCAAGAACACCTCAATGGCATCGGTCCGGAGCGGCGGCGGCGCTGGCTCCAGCGTGGCAGCGGCGCCCACGAGGGCAAGGTCCGCGTGCATCCACACCTGCAGAAGCTGGTGCGCGTGCGCCAGCTGAATCTTGTGGACAGGTGGCCGATGCGGCGGAGGTTCGACGCGATCCTGTGCCGCAACGTGGTGATCTACTTCGATACGGCCACCAAGCAACGCCTGTTCGAGCGCTTCCAGGCGGCGTTGATCCCCCGCGGCAAATTGTTCCTGGGGCATTCGGAATCCCTGCACGGGCTGTCCGACGACTTCGCGTTGATCGGCCGGACCACTTACGAGAAGCGAACGCCCTGAAGTGATGTCGACCTTGATTGCACCTGCCTTGGGTGGCTTCGATGCGCACGGCGGCCGGGATGGCTTCGAGCACCTGCGCCGTTTCCGCGAGCCCTCCACCGGGCGCGTGTCGGTGAAGATACTGCCCGGCGAGTATTACGCGTCGCTGCAAGACGAGGTCATTACTACCGTGCTGGGTTCGTGTGTGGCGGCCTGCATCCATGACCCCGCGGCTGGCGTCGGCGGCATGAACCACTTCATGTTGCCTGAGCCGGCGGCAAACGGCGGGCGCTGGGGCGGCACCGCCGTCGGACGCTCGGCCCGCTATGGCGGCGACGCCATGGAGCAGCTAATCAACGCCGTCCTGAAGGCCGGAGGCGTGCGGGAGCGCTTGCGCGTAAAGATCTTCGGCGGTGGCTGCGTGTTGGCGTGGATGACCGATATCGGCCGGCGCAATATCGAATTCGTGCACCGCTACCTGGATGCCGAAGGCCTGCAGCTCGAAGCGGAAGACGTGGGCGGTGCGCACCCGCGCCAGGTCCGCTATTACCCCCGCACCGGCCGGACCCAGGTGCGGCGCCTGCGCAACAGCGCGGATGCCGGATTGGCCGCTCTCGAGCAGCAATACCTCAAGCAATTGGCCGCCGATCCGATAAAGGGTGAGGTTGAGCTCTTCTGAATGACCCTAACCATGGCCAGGACACGCGTGCTCATCGTCGACGATTCCGCGCTGGTGCGGAAGATGCTGTCGGCGATGCTTTCGGAGGACCCCGAAATCGAGGTGGTGGGAACTGCACCCGATGCGCTGGTCGCGCGCGAATGCATCAAGCGATTGCGGCCCGACGTGTTGACGCTGGATGTGGAAATGCCGCGCATGGATGGGCTGACGTTTCTCGACAACCTGATGCGTCTTCATCCGATGCCGGTGGTGATGGTGTCCTCGCTGACCGGTCATGGCGCCGAGGTCACCTTGCGCGCGCTGGAACTGGGGGCGGTCGACTTCGTTGCCAAGCCGGGCAGCGACCTCACGGGCACCTTCGGCGACCGGGCCGAGGGCATCCGGGCCAAGGTGAAGATGGCAGCACGCGCGCGCCCGCGGACCCGCGTGCCGCAAGTGCGGCGCGCGCAGGTGGCGCAGCGCTTCGACGCCGATGCCGTGCTGCCGCGTGCGACCGGCAACGCCCGCGGGGGCGGGCGCATCATCGCGATCGGCGCTTCCACGGGCGGCACCGAAGCGATACGCATCGTGCTGGAGATGATGCCTCCCGACGCACCGCCGATCGTGGTTGCCCAACATATTCCCGCCCAGTTCAGTGCGCCGTTCGCGCAGCGGATGGATGGCTGTTCGGCGATGCGCGTGTGTGAAGCCCAGGACGGCCAGTCCATCCAGGCTGGCCACGCCTATATCGCTCCTGGCGGCCGTCATCTGCTGGTGGTCCGTGATGGCAGCCGGCAGGTCTGCCGATTGCATGATGGTCCCCTGGTCAATCGGCACAAGCCCAGCGTCGACGTGCTGTTCCGCTCGGTGGTGGCGAGCATCGGCAAGGCCGGCGTCGGCGCATTGTTGACCGGCATGGGGGACGATGGCGCGCGCGGCTTGAAAGAGATGCACGACGCCGGCTCGCCGACCGTGGTGCAGGATGAAGCCAGCTCGGTGATCTGGGGAATGCCCGGCGCGGCGTGGAAGCTGGGCGCGGCCGACCACGCACTGCCCATCGAGGCGATTGCGGAAAGATTGCTCGAACTGGCGGCGCAGCCCACGGGCGGCATGCAGTCGGCCAATGTCGCCGTGACGCCATGAGGAGCGTCAGCATGCGGGCAGCGGAAATTCCGGAGCGAGTGTTCGGATTGCTGGGCAGCGTCGTGGCCCTGATCGCGGTGCTGGTGTGGCCGCACGCCTGGGTCGCCCTGCTGAGCGTGATCGTGTCGACTGCGTTGTGGTTCGGGGTGACCCAGTGCGTGTCGCACCGTCGGAGCGCCGCAACGGCGCCTGCCGTGGCTGATCATGCCGACTTGCATGGTGCCATCGGCGAGCTTCGGCGCACGCTGGTC
>JAJPJT010000092.1 GCA_021324095.1 Gammaproteobacteria bacterium | reverse complement strand
CCGATCCCAACGTCCCGCCGTTCGTGGCGCCGGTGACTTCGAACCCGGCCGGCGCCGGCGGCTACTACGCGATGAAACTCTTCCAGTCCTACTTTCCGTCCACACGGGTCGCCGAACGCGCGCAATACATCCAGGACAACTGGCAGATCACCCCGAACTTCCTGTTGACGCTGGGTCTGCGCAACGACCAGTTTGTCAACTACGACGCAGAGAACCGGCCCTACATCCGGCTGACCAAACCGAATTGGTCGCCGCGCATCGGCTTCAGTTGGGATGTGCACGGCGATTCCACCTTGAAGGTGTTCGGCAACGCCGGCCGCTATTACCTGACCTTGCCGGTGGGCGTCGGTACGACCGTGACCGCGCCGATCGTCAACATCACCGAATATGGCACCTATACCGGCATCGATCCAACTACCGGCGCACCACTGGGCTTCACCCCGCTGCCGCAGAATCCCACGACAGGGGTGTCGTGCTGCAACCAGTACGGTTATCCCGTGAACAATTTGAAGGTGGCTTCCCAGAACATCAAGGCGCCGTATTCCGACAATTTCGTGCTGGGGATGCAGCAGCAATTCAACTTCCTGGATACGCGCTGGGTGTTCGGCGCGACCGGCACGTTGGAGAAACTGGGCGAGATGATTGGCGGCACCGACGATGCCCAATCGATGTGCGCGGAGGGCGTGCGCGAGGGTTACACCTGGATGACCCCGGATACTTGCAGCCAGTGGGTGCAGAGCCCGGTGCTGGTCAATCCGGGCGTGGACCAGAAGATCTACGTGAGCGCTCCGGACGGATCGCTGCGCCTGATCAACTGGACGGCGCAGGACCAGACTTTCCAGATGGGGCCCAAGCGCAACTACTACTCGCTGGACCTGTCGCTCGCCCACGAATGGGACGGCAAGTGGTTCGCGAAGTTCGACTACGTGTTCTCGAGGCTGTACGGCAACGACGCCGGCCCGGTGGGGCCGATGTACGAGTCCAGCGGAACCGTGGCTTATCTCACCGCGGTGTGGGCATACCCCAGGATCATGGACAATTCGAACGGCGTCCTGGGCACCGACCGCAAGCACTCGTTCAAGATCTACGGCGCTTATGCAATTACGCCGGAATGGATCGTCGGCGCCAACCTGTGGATCGCTTCGGGCACGCCACGGATGTGCCGCGGCGCCTATGGGCCGGATCAGATCCGTCTGCACACGGGCAGCCAGTATCACTGGTGCGCCGGTATTCCCATCGCGCCGGGCTCGGGGGTTCCGCCGGATGGGACGAAGAGCACGCCGTGGATCCACAACGTGAACCTGAGCGTGGACTACAAGCCGACCTGGGCCCAGCACAAGCTCGACTTCAAGCTGCAGGTGTTCAACGTCTTCAACAAGCAGACGCCCACGTTCTACGGCGACTATTTCATCACGACGTCCAGCCCGGGCAGTTACTACAATATGGTCGAGGCACGCATGCCGCCGCGCTCCGCCAACTTCTCCATTGCCTACAACTGGTGACTTGCAGTTGCCGAACGTTGCTCGATGATCCAGGGAACGCGTCATTCCGGGTTGCCCGCAAAGCGCACGGGCAGCCCGGAATGACGAAGGAGATATCGGGCCGACCGTGGTTTGCTCGCTGCAATGCGAACCGCAGATCAAGCAATCAGTCCATTGCGATGACGTGAATTCCGGAGCAGAAATCGGCCCGCCCGGGCAAGTAACGGGAGCCTCATTCCCGCCGGTCACCACGCGGTTGCTGGCACGGGCACGCAGCGAATGGGAAGAGCGCCGTTTCGAAGACGCCGAGCGATCCCTGGCAAGCGTGTTGGATCTGGCGCCGGGTGATCCGAAGGCGATGCGGATGCTGGGCATGGTGGCGCGCAGCCGCGGCGACTATGTCAAGGCGGTCGAATGCTTCCGGCGCGTGCTGACTGTGTGGCCCGCAGACCCGTTCCTGCACACCGAGTTCGGCTTCTCGCTGGTTTCGATCGGCGAACTCGATGAAGCCGCGCGGCACTTCCGCCACGCCTGCAGCCTTGCCCCCGATTCGGCGCCGGCGTGGTTCGGCCTCGGCGAGGCGTTGTGGCGGCAGGCTCGTGGAGATCAAGCCATCGCGGCATTGCAGCGCGCACTCGTGCTCGATCCGTCCAATTGCGAGGCGCGGCTTACGCTGGCGCGGGCGCAGGCGGGACTCGGCCGGATCGAGGCAGCGATTGCCGAATTTCGCGAGGTATTGCGCTGCGATCCTGTCAATGCCGACGCCTGGTACGGCTTGTCGATGAACCTGGCGGGCTTCGAGGCCGCGGATGTCGCATGCCTCGAACAGGCTTTCACGCGCGCGGATCTGCCTCCGCGTGCGCACTACCTGCTTGGTTTCGCATTTGCCAAGGCACTGGAAGATCGGGGCGATTACGCCAGGGCCTTCGAGGTTTTCGGACTGGCCAATGCAGCGCAGCGCGCGAGCATCGAGGTGACATGGGGCGTTGCCGAAGAGCACCGTTTTGTGGATTCGATCCAGGGCATATTCGCGAACGATGTGTCGAAGGCACCGGATGCCGACTCCGGCAAGGAGGCCATTCTGATTGTCGGCATACCACGCTCCGGATCGACCCTGGTCGAACAGATCCTGGCGTCGCATCCGGCCGTTGAAGGCGCCAACGAGATCAAGGACATGCCCGCGATACTCGCGACGGAGACCCACCGCCGCGGTTCTGAATTTCCTTTGTGGGTGCCCGATGCAACCGCGCTGGATTGGCAGCGCCTGGGCCAGGAATACCTCGCGCGAACGGCGCGTTGGCGAAGGCACAAGCCAAGCTTCACCGACAAGAATCTCATGAACTGGCATCTTGTCGGGGCGGCACTCGCCATGCTGCCGGCAGCGCACGTGATCATTGTCCGGCGCGATCCCGTGGAAACCTGTCTTGCGTGCTGGCGCCACTGTTTCACCGAAGATGCCGGCTTCTCCTGCAACCTTGATGATGTGGCGGATTACTACGGTGAATTCTGGCGCCTGACCCGTTTCTGGCTGCAGAAGTATCCGGCGCACGTGTTCGATTTGCAGTACGAGGCGCTGTTGGCGGATCCGGAACACGTCATCCGGCGGGTATTGGATTTCTGTGGGCTGCCGTTCGATCCGGCGTGCCTTGCGTTCCACCGGACGAAGCGTTCGGTGCTGACTCCGAGCGCCGCGCAGGTGAGGCGCCCCCTGCGCCACGACACCGCCCGCAGCGGCCATTACGGCTATCGGCTCGATCGCTTGCGCCAACGCTTGCGGGACGCCGGCGTGCCGGCGGCTTGAATGCGGTGACTGAGCCTTTGGGAGCTTGAAACCATGCGGGGAAACGTCCGTTCCAGACCGTTGAAGAAAGTGCTTTGGGCAACCGCGTCGGCGCTGCTCCTGATCGCCACGGGTGGCGGCACCGTTTTCGCGCAGACGAGCGGGGCAGGCGTCCAGCCCTATCCATGGAATCATCCTGGCTGCCCGTGCGCGTCGGTTCTGCATCAAGGATCGCCGGCGTCGGCAGGTTTGGTCGAGGCGCCGCTGAAGGAGATCGACGGCACGGTGCACAGCATCCTGGCTAGGCGCGTCGCGCCGGGCGCGGTGGTGCTGGTGGCCCGGCGCGGCGTGATCGCCAAGTGGCAGGCCTACGGGGACGCCGCGCGCTGGACCAATGCCGATTACGACCAGATGGCGCACCCGGTGACGATGCAGAAAGACACCATTTTCGATCTGGCATCGGTCAGCAAGCTGTTCACCGCGACTGCGGTGATGCAGTTGTGGGACGAGGGCAAGCTCAAGCTCGACGCGCCGGTGGCGCACTACCTGCCGAAGTTCGCGGCCAACGGCAAGCAGGACGTGACCGTGCGCGAACTGTTGACGCACACATCCGGCCTGGCGCCGGATCCGCCGATCCCGCTGTACGAAATTCCGGGCGATCGCGAGGCGCGGATCGACAACGTGCTGGAACAGCCGCTGGCCTACACGCCCGGCACGAAGTACGTCTACAGCGACATGAATTTCATTACGCTCGGCGCGCTGGTCGAAAAACTGAGCGGCGAGCGCGAAGACGTGTTCGTGCGCCGGCACATCACCGAACCCTTGCACATGTCGGACACGATGTACGACCCGCCGGCCAGCCTCAAGCCGCGCATCGCGGCGACCGAGTACCAGCCGTGGACCAAGCGGGGTCTCCTGTGGGGGCAGGTCGACGACGAGAACGCCTGGGCACTCGGTGGCGTCGCGGGGCACGCGGGTTTGTTCAGCGACGCGCACGACCTCGCGGTTTTCGGCCAGATGATGCTGAACGATGGCACCTACGATGGCAAGCGCATCCTGTCCGCGCGCGCCGTGCAGTTGATCGGGACGAACTGGGACAAGAAGTTTCCGGATGACGCGACCGGACTCGGCTGGTCGATCGATCGCGGTTACATGATGGGCGCCTTGTCGGGGCCGCACACGATCGGTCACGAGGGCTATACCGGCACCATGATCGCCATCAACAAGCCGAATGACGTCATCGCGATCCTGCTCACCAATCGCGTGCAGCCGACCCGCGATGGTGCCTCGATCGTCACCGCGATCCGGCAAGTATTCACCAACATCGCGGCCGCAATTCCGGTCGCCATACCGGGTGGCGGCGACGCATGGTTTTCAGGTTACGGTGAATTCATGAACCGGAAACTGGTCGCCAGCGTGAATGCGAGCAGTGGCGCCAGGCTGTCCTTCCGGACCTGGTATCGCACGCAGCCGGGCGACGCCCACGCGCTCGTCGAAGCGTCTCCGGACGGCAGGCAATGGACGTCGCTGGGGCAGTTGACGGGAACCAGCGACGGTTGGCAGACGGAAACCTACGCGCTGCCGGCCGGCACCCGGTACGTCCAGTTTCTTTACCGGACGCCTTCCGAGACCGATCCGCGCGGCTGGTACGTACACGACGTGACGGTCGACGGCAAGCGCGTCACGTCCTGGGTCGCGGACCAGAGCGACTGGGTGCGGCGGGATTATTGAGCCTGCTCATGGCGGCCAAACCTGCACGCTCGCTGGTGATCCTGTTGATCGCCGCGTTCGCCATGGCGGCATCTGCAGGCGCGGCGGCCGCACAGCCATTCGAACTCGGCATCCACGTGCTGCTGCACGAGCGCCTCGATCTCATCAGAGGCAGGAACGTCGGGCTGATCACCAACCAGACCGGCGTCAACCGCGACCTCGTCAGCGACATCGACCTGATCGCCCACGCGCCGGGCGTGCATCTGGTCGCCCTGTTCGGGCCCGAACACGGCGTTCGCGGCGCCGCCCAGGCAGGCGCGTCCGTCGGCAGCTATCGCGATCCACAGACGGGCATCCCGGTGTACAGCCTGTACGGCAAGAACCGGGAACCGACCCGGCAGATGCTGAAAGGCATCGACGTGCTGGTGTACGACATCCAGCCGGTCGGCACGCGCTTCTACACGTTCCTCTACACGATGGCCGACGCGATGAAAGCCGCGGCGCGCGCGCACATTCGGTTCATCGTGCTGGACCGGCCGAACCCGCTTGGCGGCATCGAAGTGCAAGGGCCGGTACTGGAGCCGAAATATGCGTCGTTCGTCGGCCAATATCCCATCGCCCTTCGCTACGGCATGACGGTGGGCGAACTCGCCGAACTGTTCAACAACGAGTTCCACATTGGCGCCGACTTGACCGTCGTGGAGATGCGCGGCTGGAGGCGATCGATGTACTACGACGACACGCCTTTGCAGTTCGTGATGCCTTCGCCCAACATGCCGACGCTCGACACCGCGCTCGTCTACCCCGGCTTCGGTCTGGTCGAGGGCACCAATGTTTCCGAGGGACGGGGCACAACGCGACCGTTCCAGATGATCGGCGCGCCATGGATCGACGCCGGGAAACTTGCCGCCGAACTCAACGCAAAGCACCTCCCGGGCGCGCGCTTCCTGCCGGTGCATTTCACCCCCACGTTCTCGAAGTACCAGGGAACGTTGTGCAACGGCATCGGCGTTTACGTCATCGACCGGCAGACGTTCGATCCGGTGGTGGCAGGATTGACCGTGATCGAGACGATCCACGAGCTGTACCCGAACGACTTCAAATTCAAGCAAGCCCATTTCGATGCCTTGATCGGCAACGACTGGGTGCTCCAGGACATCGAACGGAACGTGCCCGTGGCGCAGATGCGCGCACGTTGGCAAGCACGGCTGTCGCAATTCGAACAGACGAGACGCAAATACCTGCTTTATCGCTGACTCCCATCCCATTCCCGCGCGATTCGACGCATAACTCGAAGCTATGGGATACAGTCAGTATTTCATTGGCGACTGTTCGTCCTGCTACTTATCCTCGGCAGGCGATGCGGAAATCGCGCGTGCGCATGGGGTGTGACAGCTTGGCCTTCGACGACGTCGTGATGCTCGATGATTGCGAGGCGCGCGGTCGCGCATTCGACGCCGTCGGCGGGGCCGGCAGCCTGCTTTGCGGTCCGGACATCCGGATGGAGGGCCCGCGACTGGTCGTCACGATCGGAAACGGTTTGGAAACGGCCTTGTGCTTGCCGCAACCGGACGGAGTGCATGTAGCCGCAACCGAAGCCGGCCGGATGAATTTTGCGCCGGGCACGGCACGCGAGCACGAAGTGCTGGTCCAGCTTGCCGCGAGTGGCGATTACGTGTCCTACGAGCGCATCCTGTCCTGCCCGGGACTGTCGTGCCTTTATTCGACCTTGTGCGGATTGCGCGGAGAGGAGCCGAGCATCGCCACGCCGGCAGCGATCGTGGCCGCTGCGCGCGCGGACAGCGATGCGGCTGCCGTCGAATCGGTCGACATGTTCTGCGCCGCGCTGGGTGCTTTCGTGGGCAACCTCGCCATGGTTTTCATGGCCCGCGGCGGCGTGTGCCTGTCGGTGGCGGCGCTTCCGGGCATCGGACCGTTGCTCCAACGCGGCGGCTTCGTCGAGCGCTTCCTCGACAAGGGACCCATGCGGCAATTCCTGGTGCGCGTGCCGGTCCGCGTGATCGAGCATGGGCAGGATTCACGGGGCGCCGAGCGCCCATCCGGCGCACGCGAGAAGCGGCGGGAAGGCATGATGTACTGCGACAACACCTTTGTCGCCAACGAGGATCGGACATGCTCGTGACAACGATGCGGTCGGTTGTGCTGGGTTTGTGCTGTCTCGTCCTGCTGGCGCCGGGTGCGAATGCCGCACCCCGGTTCGGTTCCGAAAACCTCTTCTACATGCTGCCGGGAAATCGTGATTCGTTCGCGAGCTTCAAGGCCCACGCCGACGAGATTTCGATCATCTCGCCGGCGGCATACGAGATCGACAAGTACGGCACGATCAGCGGCGGCGTGGATCCGCGGGTGATCGAGATTGCGCGGGAGCACCACATCATGGTGATGCCGCTGTTCCAGAGCACCGACCAGGCGGCGATCCACGAGTTCCTCGGCAATCCGGCGGCGCGCGAGCGCGCGATCCGGATCATGCTTTACGACGCCGAGACCTGGCATTTCGGCGGCTGGCAATTCGATCTGGAAAACGTGAGCGTCGCCGACGGATCGGCCTATACGGATTTCTATCGCCAGGCGGCCGACGCGCTGCACAAGCACGGCTTGAAGATTTCGATGGCGGTGGTGAAATCCGATGCGCCGGTGCCTGACCCGGGACACAGCGGTTACGACCGGTTCCTGTACGAAAACTGGCGTGGTGCGTTCGATCTCAAGGCGCTGGCGAAGATCGGCGATTTCCTGTCGTTCATGTCGTACGACGAACACACGTCGCTGACGCCGCCCGGCCCGGTCGCGGGGATTCCCTGGATGCGGGGCATGGCCGAGTATCTGATCCGGTCGGGCATCGATCCGAAGAAGATCTCGTTCGGCATCCCGACCTATTCGGATCACTGGTACCCCAGCTACACCGCCAGCCAGGGCGCGCATTCCACGCGTGCCGAAATCAGCTACGCGGAAGTCCAGTATCTGCTGGATCGTTACCAGGCGAAACCGCGATGGATGGCGGACCAGGGTGTGGACTTCGCTCGTTGGACCGCGCCGGATGGCGTGTTCAACTGGCTGTTCATCGAGAATGCCCGTTCGTTCAAGGAGAAGCTTGCGCTGATCCCCGAGTACCACTTCCGCGGGTTCTCGGCCTGGGTGCTGGGCGACGAGGATCCCGCGATCTGGGACATCCTGCAGCAAGAGACGGAGCCGCGGCGCTATTGATGCTGCAGAATCGCCAAGCAAGGCATGCGCCCGCCCGTTGCGGCTGAGCGACCGAACACGAGAACGAAAGGGTGCGCTTTCTGGACCTCGCGGTGATCGTCGCTTACCTGGTCGTCATCGCGGCCATCGGTCTGCGCATCAGCGGCCGGCAGCGCTCGGCCACGGATTATTTCGTCAGCGAGCGCGGCCTGTCCTGGTGGGCGGTCTGTTTTTCCGTCGTCGCCACGGAGACCTCGACACTGACGGTCATCAGCGTGCCGGGCGTGGCCTACCTCGGCGCGTACGGCTTCGTCGAACTGGGCGTCGGTTACATCATCGGACGCACGATCGTCGCGTACGTGATGCTGCCGCTGTACATGCGCGGCGATTTGGTCAGCGCCTATCAATACCTGGGGCTCCGCTTCGGCCACAAGGTGCAGGGTCTTGCTTCGGCGACATTCCTGGTGACGCGGCTGCTGGCCGAAGGCGTGCGGCTCTTCGCCGGGGCGATCCCGATCGCGTTGCTGCTGGGCGCGATGGGCGTGCACGCGAGCTATCTGGAAATCATCCTCGTGCTGGCCGGGGTGACGGTCGCGTACACCTACGCGGGCGGGATTCGCGCCGTGGTCTGGACGGACGCGATCCAGATGATGCTGTACGTCGGCGGAGCGATCCTGAGCATCGCGATCCTGCTCGGCCACACGTCCTTGGCGAGCCTGCACCAGGCGTTCGCTGCCGGCAAATTCCAGGTGTTCGATTTTTCCGCGCCGATCCTCACCAGTCCCTACGCTTTCGTCACCGCCATTTTCGGCGGT
This sequence comes from Gammaproteobacteria bacterium, assembly GCA_021324095.1. Lineage (GTDB taxonomy): Bacteria > Pseudomonadota > Gammaproteobacteria > Xanthomonadales > Rhodanobacteraceae > 66-474. Next base: position 116,734 of record JAJPJT010000092.1, on the reverse strand, counting down.
GCGGTGTTCACGATGGCCTCGCACGGCGCCGACCAGTTGATGGTGCAGCGCATTCTTGCCTGCAGGAGTCTCGCCGACGGCCGCAAGGCGATGATCGGCAGCGCGGTCTTCGTGACGATCCAGTTCGGATTGTTTTCGCTGGTCGGCACGCTGCTCTGGATCCATCTGGGCGGCAGGACGCCGGCGCAACTGGGACTCGCCACGCCGGACGACCTGTTCCCGCGTTTCATCATCCGCGACCTGCCGCCGGGCGTGTCGGGGTTGCTCATCGCCGGCATCCTCGGCGCAACGATGGGGTCGCTGTCTTCAGCGATGAACTCGATGTCGAACTCGACCATCACCGACCTGATCCGCCTGTTCGCCCGGCGGTCGTACAGCGCTGCGGCCATGCTTCGGGTGTCGCGCATTTCGACGCTGGTCTGGGCCGGCGCGCTCGTCGGGTTCGCATCGATGTTCACCCGTACCGACGACCCGGTGGTGGTGCTGGGATTGAGCATCACCGGCTATACGTACGGTGCGCTGCTGGGCGCGTTCCTGCTGGGGCTGTGGGTGAAGCGGGCCAACCAGCGCGACGGCGCCATTGCATTCGTTGCGACGCTCATCGGCATGGCGGTCGTGGTGCTGGGCGTCCGTGTCCATGGCAGGGCGTTGGCGTTTCCATGGTACGTGCCGATCGGCGTCGCGATGACGCTGCTGGTCGGCGGACTGCTGTCGCTCAGCCACTCGTCCGCAGGACCGCAGGAATCCGGGAACAAACCAACCCGCACCGAAGGGGCGGTCTGATCGGCGGCAACTTCGGATGGTGTAGAGTGCCGGTCTGCTCAAACGCGCGCGGCGATTGTCACGCAATACAGGAACACGCAACAGATGGACAAATTCATCATCGAAGGCGGTGTGCGCCTCGAGGGCGAAGTCAAGGCTTCAGGCGCCAAGAACGCGGCGCTCCCGATTCTGGCGGCATCGTTGCTGACGGAGGAGCGGCTGCGGCTGCGCAACGTGCCGCACCTCGAAGACGTCGTGACGACCAACGTGTTGCTGGCGCAGATGGGCGTCAGGATCACGCTGGGCGACCGGATGAAGCTGGACGTGGATGCCGGTGCCATTCACACCTGCGTGGCTCCTTACGACCTCGTCAAGAAAATGCGCGCGTCGATCCTGGTGCTGGGTCCGCTGCTGGCGCGCTTCGGCGAAACCGACGTGTCGCTGCCCGGAGGCTGCGCGATCGGCGCCCGCCCTGTCGACCTGCATCTGCGCGGCCTGGAAGCCATGGGCGCGGACATCACGGTCGAAGGAGGTTACGTCAAGGCCCGCGCCGCACGCCTCAAGGGCGCGCACATCGTGTTCGAGAAGGTGACGGTCACCGGCACCGAAAACCTGCTGATGGCGGCGACCCTCGCCGACGGCAGGACCGTGCTCGAAAACGCGGCGCGCGAGCCGGAGGTCGTGGACCTCGCCATTTGCCTGTCCGCGATGGGCGCGCAGATCACGGGTGCGGGAACCGACACGATCACGATCGATGGCGTGGCGCGGCTGCACGGCGCCGAGCACCGCATCTTGCCGGACCGCATCGAGACCGGTACCTACCTCGTCGCCGGTGCCATCACGCAGGGGCATGTACGCGTCGTCGACACCCGGCCGGAACTGCTGGAGGCGGTGCTTGCCAAGCTCGAGGAGGCAGGTGCGACGATCGACCTCGGACGGGACTGGATCGACCTGGACATGCACGGACGGCGGCCGCGCGCCGTGAACATCCACACCGCTCCCTTCCCGGGCTTTCCCACCGACATGCAGGCGCAGTTCGTGGCGCTGAACGCGGTTGCGGAGGGTGTCAGCGCGGTCACCGAGAACATCTTCGAGAACCGCTTCATGCACGTGCTGGAGATGCAGCGCATGGGCGCCGACATCCAGTTGGAAGGCAACACGGCCATCATCCATGGGCAGACCAGCCTCAACGGCGCGCCGGTGATGGCGACCGACCTGCGCGCGTCGGCCGGCCTGGTGCTGGCGGCGCTGGCCGCCACCGGCACCACCGAGGTGCGCCGCGTCTACCACATCTATCGCGGCTACGAACAAATCGAGAACAAGCTGGCGATGCTGGGTGCGCACATTCGCACCGTCGCCGAGCCGATGCATGTCCCGGAACGGACCCCGGAGCCCGTGCAGGCCGCATGAAACGAGACGCAAGGCGTGCGCGAACGGTCCTGGCGGTAGACCTCGGCCGCACCGGCTGCCGCGCGGATTTGTGGGTAGGCGATGCAGCCACGCCGCTGGCGGCCGCGCAAGGCGAGGGCACGTCGGGTTTGACCGCGCCCGATGGTGTCAATGATGCCGCGCAGGCGATCCTTGCGGTGGTTCGCCCCATGCTCGCGGAGCATCTGCCGGACGGCATCGACGCGGCAGGCATCGGCGCTCCCGGGGCGATGACTGCCCCGGACGCCGCCCGCACGCTCGCCGGACTGCTGCGCGAGTCGCTGCCGGCCCGTTCCGTCGCGGTGGCCAGCGATGCCGTGACGTCGCATGCGGGAGCACTGGCCGGCGAATCGGGCGTCGTACTGGCCGCAGGCACCGGTGCGGTCGTGGTCGCCATCGGCCCCGGAAAACGGTTTCATCGCGTGGACGGTTGGGGTCCGTGGCTGGGCGACGAAGGCAGTGGTGCGTGGCTCGGCCTCGCCGGCTTGCGCGCGGCTGCCCGCGCGCACGATGGCCGCGGGCCCGACACCCTCCTGTTGCAAGCTGCCTGCGCACAGTTCGAGAGCCCGGCCCAAATTGCGTCGAAGCTCAGTACGGACGCGAACCCGGCGCGCGTTGCCGCGGCGTTCGCGCCGGCAGTGGCACGCGCCGCCGCGCAGGGCGATGCGGTCGCTGCCGAACTGGTGCGGGCTGCTGCCGCCGCGCTCGCGCAGTCGGTCATCACCGGCGTAAACGCGCTCGCGGACGCGCTACCGCCATCCGTGCCGGTGGCGATCCTCGGCGGCCTGGCCGAACTCGGAGCCGTCCTGCTCGATCCGCTGCGCGCAGCGCTGGCACGCAGCGCGACGCCGCTTGATGTGCGGCCGGCTGCCGGAACGTCGCTGGACGGTGCACGCCGATTGGCCGTCCACGTGGGCGGTATCCATGAACCCTGGACGGTGCGCGCCGGGGAAGCTGTTGCCGACACATCCCAGGCAATCGCGGGTGCGGAAGCGGATTTGCGATGACAAATGCTGAAGACGAAGGTATGAAAGCGGGTGCGAACGCGCCAGGTGCGGAGAAGTCGCTCGATCGTCTGGCGACCGAGCAGTTGCGACCTGGACTGGACGATCTGGATCTGCGACCGGTTGCCGATATCGTTCGCATCCTGGTGGATTCGCAGCGTGTGGCGCAGCAGGCCGTCGAGACAGCCGTGCCGCAACTCGCCAGGGTCGCGGAAGCCGTGTCGGCGCGGCTGGCCGTGGGCGGCCGATTGATCTATGTCGGCGCGGGCACTTCGGGACGCCTCGCGGTGCTGGATGCGGCGGAGTGCGTACCGACGTTCAATACCGCGCCTGGCCAGGTGATGGCCTTGCTGGCCGGCGGCGAGACGGCGTTCGTCAACGCCATCGAAGGCGCCGAGGACGATGCGGCGGCCGGTGCCGCCGATCTCCACAGGAACGGTCTTTCGAAGGCGGATGCGGTGATCGGCATCACGGCTTCCGGGCGTACGCCCTACGTCGTGGGCGCGGTCTCGCATGCGCGCGAGGCGGGGGCGTATACCGCCGCGATCGTCAACAATATCCACAGCCGGTTGGCCGAGGCTGCTCAGGATGCCGTGGAACTCGAGACCGGGCCGGAAATCATCGCGGGCTCGACACGGCTGGGTGCCGGTACGGCGCAGAAGATCGCGCTCAACACTTTGTCCACTGCCGTCATGGTGCGCCTTGGAAAGACCTATGGCCCCTGGATGATCGACATGCGTGCCACCAACGCCAAGCTCAGACGGCGTGCGGTGCGTATCGTGTGCGGCGTGACCGGCGTGGATGAGTCCGAAGCATCGCGTGCGTTGGCCGCGGCCGGCGGCCAGGTCAAGCCGGCAGTGGTGGCGCTGCTGGGAGGTTGGGACGCGATCGAAGCGCGGCGCCGGCTGGATGCCGCCGGCGGACGCGTGCGTGACGCGCTCGCCGCGACCGGTGAGTGAAAAGATCCTTGGGGATGGGCCGCCGAGCTACCGAAATCCTGCCACTGGCCTTCGGGCGCTGACCGGTTTTTCGGTGGACGGCCGCAGCTGTCAAAGCGATCGCGATACGGTTCCATCCGACCATCGGCTGAGCGGAATCAGAAACACCGTCAAGTGCTCGTCCGGCTGGTCGACGCCGAGAACGGGCGACTGCGCAAGCCCGGCACCCCAGGACTTGGGATCTGTTTCGGGAACGAAGAACATGAGGTGTGGACGCCAATGGGTCGTGCGACGATTGAAGTACGTTCCCTTGGACATCATGTAAGCCATCGCCCCGGCTTTGGCCACAGGCAGCCCGCCACTTTCGATCGCTGCCTTGAGGGCCTCGCGAATCCGGGATTCCGACCCGCCGGCCAGTGCGACCTGCGTCCGTTTCATGGTCTCCGGTACCTGGGATAGCGCTGCAACAGCGTTGTAGCAGATCGGAGCACGCACTCGCGGATTCCAAAAGTCGGGATCGCCGTAACCGGCGGACCAGGAGCGCGCGACCATGCAGACGAAACCATTTTTCCCTTTGATCGCCGTCTGAAAGCCAATCCTCGTAAGCACGAGGATCTCCGCGTCGTGGGAAATTGATTTTGGTGCAGCACTTCGCGCGAGAGCGATCTCCGCAGCGCGTGGCATCAGATATGGCGAAACCGGGGCCATGCCGTGACGATCGAAGGTGCCGTTTTGTGCTGCGACACCTTGCGAGCCCAGGAAGAGCAAGGTGCAACCGAGAGCACAGGCGGGGATTTTTATTTGCGTCTCCTTCGCCTCGCATTCCTCGGAGAAGTCTGACCGGCTTCGGTGCCACGCTCTTCGGCGAGGTCACGCAGTCTTGCGAGCGCGGTGGACCAGTACCGTTCGTATTTGGCGAGCCACGGTTTCAGTGCGGCCGCCATGACATCGGGTTCCAATTGATAAATTTGTTCGCGACCCCGACGTGTTGCGGATACCAGGCTTGCTCCCCTCAAACTCATGAGGTGCTTGGAAATCCCTGACGTCACCAATTGAGGGAACTCGGCAGCCAATTCACCCACGGTGAGGGGTCCCTGTTCGGCCAGCAGATCGAGGATTTTCCGACGGGTGGGGTCCGCGAGAATGCGGAACAGTGCGTCCCTATCGCTGGTCATCTCCAGCGCTCACCAAACAAGCCAACTTTTCGAGAATCCGGTGCGCGTCGGCACCGCGTTCGTAATCCTGTGCCCATTCGGTCACGTTCGGAACGCCAATGCCTTCGAATCCGTCGTGAACGAGCGTAACCCGCGTGCCTGACGCCGTGGGAGAAAGCCTGATGACGAGCCGGGCAGGATTCGCCCAACCACTTTCTTCCTCCAGCCAGGACAAAACGAGGCTCTTCTCCGGATCGAGTTCCAGCACCTTGCCGCTGATCCCCGTTTTACCGTCGGGTCCGACAAAGCGGTAAACGCCACCGACTCGCATGTCGATCTCGATATCGGAGCTGATCCAGCGACGCAGCGTTTCTTGACTGGCCATCCAGTGCCATACGGCACTCGGTGGAGCGTTGATCTCGATCGACCGGGTGACCTGCAACATATGGCTATCCCGATGCATTACCATACAGTAATGCTTACTGTACGGTAATGTGTAGGCGGCGTCAACCGCCTCGGTAGATCGGTTCCGGACCGCCGCATGATCAGCGGCTCTGCAGCGCCGGGTGCTGGCCGTCCGTTTCCGGGAATCCACCTGGGTGCGGCTGAGCGCTCGGGTCCGTGCTGGGCCCTCCACAAAGCGCTCCGCGAGAGTCCACCCCCCTCGACAAGCGGCTCATCGGCTGGCCGGCTCGACGCGTCAGTCGGTCCAAATCAACTGACGTTTGGCGGGAGCATTGTGAACACGCACCTTTCCACGATCGCGGAAAGAAGCCCTCGAGGTGCAACGGAACACTGTACTATCCTGAACTTGACATGGACGTCTTCGGCATCAAGCTGGTCGGCGTCACCGACGAGAACGGCCGCAAGCTGCTGATGAGCATTGCGCTCATCGTGGCGCTGCTCATCCTGCGCTGGCTGCTTGCCGCGCTCAACCGTTACTTGATCGAACACCGTCCCGCGGCCCGCGCGACCTTCTGGGTCCGCCAGGTCGTCAGCGTCATCCTCGTCATCATCCTGTTCCTGGGCCTCGTATCGATCTGGCTCAACAATCCGGCGCACCTTACGACGGCGATGGGCATCCTCACCGCCGGTCTCGCATTCGCACTGCAAAAACCGATTTCCGCGATCGCGGGGTACCTCGTGATCCTGCGCGGGCGCACCTTCCACGTGGGCGACCGCATTCTCATGGGCGACGTGCGCGGCGAAGTCATTGCCGTCGGTTTCATCCAGACGACGATCATGGAAATAGGCCAGCCGCCGGGCGAGCAGGCGGACGCGCCCGCGATGTGGGTCAAGGGGCGGCAGTTCAGCGGCCGCGTCGTCACCGTGAGCAACAGCGTGGTGTTCGACAAGCCCGTGTACAACTACACGCGCGATTTCCCGTTCCTGTGGGCGGAGATGGACATACCCATCACGTACGCCGCGGACCGCGCCAAGGCCGAAGCGATCCTCCTCGAAGCGGCAAGGCGCCACAGCGCGAAGACCAGCGAGGTGAGCGCCGAAGCGATGCGGCGCATGCAGGAGGTCTACTTCGTGAAGTCGGCCGACTTCGAGCCGCGCGTCTATTACCGGCTGACCGACAACTGGCTCGAACTCGGGTTGCGTTTCATCGTCCCCGACCGCGGCAGCCGCGAGATCAAGGACGCGATGAGCCGCGAGATCATCACCGCGTTCGATGCCGCCGGGATCGGCATTGCCTCGGCGACCTACGACATCGTCGGCCTGCCGCCGGTGCGGATCCGCCGTGTGGACGATGCGGAATAACCATCTCGTGTCTCCATGAACGAGAGCGTCGCGAAACACCTCCGCAACGACCACGCGCCTTTCACAAAGCGTGGGCGGCGCGGGTGCTACGTTTTGGAGAGCAGCGCAGACGGTAAGGAAGCTTATGCTCGTGGCAATCGTTGCGTGGTGCCTCGCCTTCGCCGGCTACCTGCTGTTCGCGGGCCAGTTCAGCGGGCACGAACTTGCGACCGCGGCGGTGCTGGCCAGCGGCGCCACGACCTGGACCTTCGTGATCCGGCGCTGCGCGTCACGGCGCTTCGCGTTCTCGTGGCGGCATGCGTTCGTCTGGCTGCGTGCGATCGGTTCGGCGGCGCCGGCGACGTTGCGCGTTTTCGGCGTGCTCGCGCGCGTGGCCATGTTCGGCGGTTCACCGGGGTCCGCGGAGAGCGTGACGTTCCTGCGCGGTGGGGAAGGCGATCCGTGCGACCGCGCGCGTCGCGCCAATGCGGTGCTCACCGCTTCGCTCGCGCCGGACAGCTTCGTGGTCCGGGCGCAACCGCGGCACGACGAGGCGCTGATCCACACCATCCTGCCACCACGCCCGCGTGACCCACGGTGGCTGCAATGAGCGCCTGGCTCATCGCGGCACTCGCCTTGCTGCCGGCGCTGATTGTCGGCGTGGTCTCCGCCGCGCGCGGCGCCGCGGCGCGACGGCTGGTCGCGATCCAGTTCGCCACGTCGATCGCGGTGCTGCTGCTGGTCGTGCTCGACTTTGCGTTCGACCAGCCTTCCTCGATGGACCTCGCGTTGACCCTGGCGCTGCTCAGCCTGCCCGGCACGCTGGTGCTGGCGCTGTTCCAGGAGCGCTGGCTGTGAACCTCGCGATCGACGCATTGCTCGCGTTCGCCGTGTTGATGACGTGGATCGGCGTCCTCGCCTTCCTGCGCCTGCGCACGAACTTCGAACGCCTGCACGTGATCACTTTCGTGAACATCGTCGCGGGCGCCGCGATCACGGCCGCGGCTGTCTTGCACGATGGCTCGAGCGGCCGCACGTTCAAATGCATCTTCATCTGGCTCGTGATTGCAACCGCCGGGGCGTTGCTGAGCCACGCGACCTCGCGTGCGCTGCACCTGCGCGAAGGAGAGCGGCGGTGAGCTGGCTGGTCGGCGCGCTGCTGGAGCTGACTGCGCTGGCCGGTTCGCTCGTGGTGTTGTCACGCGATCCGCGCAGGCAGGTGTATGCGTTGTGTGCGAACGGCCTGGTGCTGGCGCTGCTGTTCTTCGCGTTGCAGGCGCCGGACGTCGCGCTGTCGGAAATCACGATCGGCACGGTCGTGACGCCGCTGCTGTTTTTCGTCGCGCTCGCGGCGGCGGCGATGAACAAGGCACGCCGATGAACACGACCGCGCGCATCGTGCTGCTGGTGATCGCGTTGGTGGTGCTGGCGCCCGCGGCAGGCATGCTGATCCTGGCGATGCCGGCATTCGGCCACCCGCTCTCGCAGTACGGCGACGTCGTCAACGCGCTCGCGCCGCGCCTGCGCAACATTTCCAACATGGTCGCCGCAGTGAACTTCGACATCCGCGGCATCGACACCCTGGGCGAGGAGTGCATGTTGCTGGCGGCGGTCACCGGCACGGTGATGCTGCTGCGCGGCCATCGCGGCGAGGACATGAGCGAACGCGCCGGCCGCGTGCCGGGCCGCAAGCAGCCATCGCGCAGCGATGCCACCGTGCTGCTGTGCCGGTTCATCGCGACGGTGCTGTTCCTGTTCGGCATCTACATGGTGCTGCACGGCACGGTCACGCCCGGTGGCGGCTTCCAGGGCGGCGTGATCGTCGCTTCCAGTTTCGTGCTGCTTTATCTGGGCGAAAGCTATCGCGCGTGGCGGCGCATCGTGCTCGGGCCTGCGCTGGCAGCGCTGGAAGGCACGGGCGCATTGGCCTATGTCCTCGCCGCGGCGCTGCCGCTGCTGGGCGGCTACGCGGCGCTGCAGAACGTGCTGCCGCTGGGCACGTGGAAGGACCTGTTCTCCGGCGGCCTCATGGTGGCGGTGAACTATGCGGTCGGGTGCGCGGTGATCGGCAGCTTCGGCGTACTGCTGCTCGAATTCATGGAGGAAACGCGCGCGCCGGAAAACGACCCCGTGCCCGACGAGGAAGACGAATGAGCATCCTCGCCTGGTGCGTCGCCGCGTGGCTGTTCGGGATCGGCGTATACGGCATCGTGACCTCGCGCCATTACGTGCACCTGATCGGCTGCCTTGCCGTGTGCCAGTCGGCGACGTACGTGCTGTTGCTCGGCATCGGGTTCCGCTGGCACGCGGGACCGCCGATCTTCTACGACCATCCGCCCGGCACGCCGGCGGTGGATCCGGTGGTGCAGGCGCTGGTGTTGACCGACATCGTGGTCAGCGCGGCGATGACCGCGCTGCTGCTCGCGATCGCGCTGCAGGTGCACAAGCGGCGCGGCACCCTGGACCCGCAGCACCTCCGGCCGTTCCGGCAAGAGAAGTGAATCCCGTCCAGCTACTGCCGGTCGCGGTGCTGCTGCCGCTGGGCTTGGCGGCGCTGCTGCTGGCGATCGCGCACTGGCTGCCGCCGCGCCTCGCGGATGGTGCATCGGTGCTCGCATCGCTGGGGCTGGTCGCACTGTGCGGCTGGCTCGCTGTGCAGGCGCTGCACGGTCCCGTGGTGCACTGGTTCGGCGGCTGGACGCCGCGCGTTTCCGGCCGCCCGGACGTCGTGCTCGGCATCGGCTTTTCCGCCGACCCGATGAGCGCCGTCGTCGCCGCGTTCTGCGCGCTGCTGTTCGCCCTCAGTTTCATTTTCGCCTGGGGCTACTTCGACAAGATCCACGCGCATTTCCATGTGCTGATGCTGCTGTTCATGGCGGCGATGATCGGGTTTTGCCTCACCCGCGACCTGTTCAACCTGTTCGTGTGGTTCGAACTGATGAGCATCTCGGCGTTCGCGCTGACCGCCTATCCGCTGGGAAGGAGTTCGCTGGAAGGCGCGCTCAACTTCACCGTCACCAATGCGCTGGCGAGTTTCCTGATGCTGGCCGGCGTCGGCCTGCTGTACGCGCGCACCGGCACGCTGGATTTCCTCACCATGGCCAAAGTTATCGCGCGCATCGCGCCCGATCCGGTGATCACCGGCGGTTTCGTGCTGGTCGCCACGGCGCTGCTGACCAAGGCGGCGATCGTGCCGTTCCACATGTGGTTGGCGGACGCGCATGCCGTGGCGCCCACGCCGGTGTCGGTGATCTTCTCCGGGATCATGGTGGGCCTGGGGTTGTTCGGCGTGTTGAAGCTCACCGCGCAGGTGTTCGCGGCCGACGCGCAGGTGCTGGCGATGGTACACGGCGGATTGTTCGCACTCGGCATCGCCACCGCGTTGACCGGCGGATTGATGGCGTGGGCGCAGCGACACCTGAAACGGTTGCTGGCGTTCTCCACCATTTCGCATCTGGGCGTCATGCTCACGGCCGTAGCCGCGGTGAGTGCCACCGGCGCGACCGGCCTGCTGCTGTACCTGATCGGCCACGGCCTGGTGAAAGGCGCGCTGTTCATGATCGCCGGCATCCTGCTGGCGCGGCGCAACTCGGTGGATGAACTCGCGCTGCACGGCCAGGGTCGCACCCTCTGGCCCGTCGGTGTGGTGATGGCCGTCGCGGGACTGCTGCTGGGCGGATTGCCGGCCGGGTCGATGTATGCCGCGAGCGACCTGATCCACGAGAGCGCGCATTCGGTTGCGCTGATGTTCGTGCTGATTTTCGCGGCGTCGCTCACGGGCGCGGCGGTGTTGCGCGCGGCCTGCCGCATCTTCATCGGCTGCAGCGGCGCGCCGGGCGTCGAGGTGACGGCGCCGACCGAACGCGGTCGCGAGCAGGCCGACCGTCCGCTGTGGCTGATGCTGCTGCCGTGCGTATTGATGATCGCCATCGCCGTGCTGCCGGTGGATGCCGTCGCGCCGTTCATGGGCCGCGCGGCGGCGCTGTTGCTCCAGCCGGACGGGAACGCGGCGACAGCGATCGCGTCCGATCATGTGACGCTCGGATCGTTCTTCGCACTGGCATTGACGCTCGCACTGCTTGCTGCATCATTGATGCGCGAGCGCCCGACCCGTCGCTTCGCGCGCCGCGTGGGGCGGGTGGAACGGCTGCCGTTCGACGCGCTGCAATTCCTGCACAGCGGGCTTGTGACGGACTACGTGGCGTGGATGGCGATCGGCGTCGCCTTGCTTGCGGCGTTCCTGGGATGAGTCGCGCTCGGGAGGAGTCCGCGCGCATCCGCGAAAACGGGGTAGAACCCGATGTTGTATTGTCGCGAGGTGACGTTCCGGCCAACCGGATTCCTTGATGCACACGGCACGCATAAACGTTGAGTCATCGAAGCGGCGCAAAGTTGCCGCGACGTTCGTTTCGGCGGCATGCGCCTTCGCGCTGACCGCAGCGCCGTCGTTTGCGATGGGAGCACGGCCGCTACCTCCGCTTTATCCCGATGTCGGCGCCGGTACACACATCCTCGACCACGACAAGCTGCTGGCGGGGGCGACGCTCAACGATCCGGGCTTCTACAAATCCGCGCTCGACTGGTACAAGGCGAACATTCCGTTTCTCGAAATCCCGGACAAGACCATCCAGGCCGTTTATTACTACCGCTGGAGCGTGGTCAAACGCAATCTCAGGGATACCGGTGCGGACGGTTACATCAGCACCGAGTTCATCCCGCCGGTCGGCTGGGGAAACATCTTCAACAGTCTCAATGATGCCGCCGGCCACCACATCTATGAAGATCGCTGGCTGCGCGACCAGCGCTACATGAACGACTACGAGAAGTTCTGGTACACCGGATCGGGTGTCAGGTACGCCCACCACTTCAGCGCCGACTGGCTCGACGATGCCGTGCTGGCGCGGGCGAAGGTCAACGGCGACATCGGGTTCGCCGAGAAACTGCTGCCGGAACTCATCACGCAGTACGACGGCTGGAACAAGCAGTTCGACGCGAACCTGGGCCTTTACTGGTCCATCCCGTCCTACGACGCGATGGAATACGAGGTGGCGTCGCTCGAAACCAGGAAGCCGTTCTCCGGCGTGCCGACCTACCGCCCCACGTTGAATTCCTACCAGTACGGCAACGCGATGGCGATCAGCGAAATCGCCCGTCTTGCCGGCGATCCCGCGACCGCGCAACGGTTCCTGGCCAAGGCACGAGCGCTGCGCAGCAACATGTTCAAATGGTTGTGGGACCCGCAACGACAATTCTTCTACGACATCATCAAGCCCGGCAACCCGCAGCACCAACGGCTCGATACCCGCGAGCAGATCGGTTACATCCCCTGGTACTTCGAAATTCCGGACACCGCGCAGACATCTGCGTGGCGTCAGCTTTTTGATCCCGAGGGCTTCGAGGCCAAATACGGTCCGACCACCGCAGAGCGTCGCAGCCGCTGGTTCATGCACGATGCCGAAGATCCGAATGGCTGGGATGGCGGCTGTTGCCACTGGGACGGTCCCAGTTGGCCGTTCGCGACCGCGCAGACGCTGACCGGCATGGCCAACCTGCTCAACGATTACCAACAGGACATCGCCACCGTCGCCGATTACGACAAATTGCTGCACACCTATGCGGCAACGCAATTCAAGGATGGGCACCCGTGGGTGGCCGAAGCGGCCGATCCGGATACCGGCCGCTGGATCTACGACGCGGAAGATCACAGCGAACACTATTTCCATTCGACGTTCAACGATCTCGTCATCACCGGTCTGATCGGCCTGCGGCCGCAGTTGGGGAACACGCTGGTGATCAACCCGCTGGTGCCCGCGACGTGGGATTTCTTCTGCCTCGAAAACGTCCCCTATCACGGCCACAACATCACGATCCTGTGGGATCGCAACGGCAGCCATTACCATCAGGGCACCGGGTTGCGGGTCTATCAGGACGGCAAGCTGATCGCGCAGACCGTGCAACTGCGAAAGATCACCGTCACGATGGCGCCGATACGCAAGCTCGCGACCGACGTCACCGCGCCGTGGATCGATGCCGCGGCCAATCTGACTGGACACGGCTACCCGAAAGCGATCGCCTCGTACAACGGTCCGCAAGGCAGTCCGCGCCAGGCGATCGACGGGCAGATTCTCTACGACCAGTATCGACCCGCCAGCCGGTGGACCGACTTCGGTTCCGGCGACCGCAACGACTGGCTGGGCGTCGATTTCGGCAAACCGACGCCGGTGCAGGACGTGCGCATCTATCTGGACAGCGCCGGCGGAAACTTCGGGGCGCCACGATCCTTCACGTTGCAATACTGGACCGGCAGTGTGTGGCGCGATGCCCCTGATCAGCAACATACGCCCGCAAAGCCGGCGCTCGATCAGGCAAACCGCGTCACCCTGTCGTCGCCGATCACCACTTCGGAAATCCGGGTGGTGTTCGTCAACGGCAAGGGCCGCTACGGATACGTAGCCGTGACCGAACTGGAGTCGTGGGTACCGCCTGCGGCGAACGCCAGTCGGTGAATCTGCGGCCGCGGCGGCAAGGACACGACGCGACAGCGGTATAGTGTTTGCTGATGGATTGGATCAGCCCGGTGATCGGGTGGGCGCATGGAGGCACTGCGTTCCACTATGCATGTATCCATTCGCACGTGTGAGCATCTGCGCTCCGCGGCCGAAACGTTGGGGGTCCGTCATGGCTTCACGGGTTACAACGATGCGCGCGTCCCTGTGGACACGAGTTATGGTTGCCGCTGCGGCACTGTTCATCATGGGCACGGCACAAGCGCAGGTCAATCCAGAGCTGTTTCAAGGCATGCAGTGGCGCAACATCGGGCCATTCATTGCGGGAAAGATCGACTCCGTCTCGGGGGCCGAAGGTCGGCCTGCGATTGCGTATGTGGGTACCGATAACGGGGGCGTCTGGAAGAGCGAAAACGCCGGCGCCACCTGGTTCCCGCTTACGGATGCCGTGCATGCTGTCCGGGGCATCACCGCATTGGCGGTCGCGCAGTCGCAACCGTCGATCATTTATGCGGGCACCGGAAGCATATTCGGTTCCCACTACAGCAGCGGTGTGTGGAAATCCACCGATGCCGGAGCGCACTGGCAGAACGCCGGCTTGAAAGATGCCGGAGAGATCGCGTGGCTGCTGGTGGACCCGCGCAATCCCGACTTGGTGTTGGCCGCCACACGCGGAATCGATCATCGCAAGGGCGGAGCACGCGGCGTGTTTCGCAGCACCGATGGAGGACGGACATGGAAACGGGTACTGGATGCGCAGCCCGAATCCGGTGCGACGTATCTGTCCTGGGCGAGCGATGATCCGCGTGTCGTTTTCGCTACGGTGAGACAAACCTACATCGCTCCAGGGGCTTCGCCTCGTTCGTTGTTTCGGCATCCGGGTCCGACAAGCCTGTACAAGTCCACCGACGAGGGCCTGACCTGGACGAAATTGCAGGGCCGCAACCAGCCCAGGATAATCGGGGAGACCGCGGTCGCAGCCGGCACCCATGCCCGGCGCGTGTATTTGTTGAACCGCACGGGTCTTTACCGATCGGACGACGGTGGCGCGAGTTGGTCGTTGGGTACCAAAACAATTTACACGTCGAGCAAACAGATTCTGGTGGATCCGCGTAATCCGGATGTCGTCTACACCATGGGCACGTGTGTCTACCGATCCACCGATGGTGGCCACACCCTGGTCGCTTTCAAAGGTGCACCCGGCGGAGACGACCCGAATCAGTGGTGGATCGATCCCACTGATCCGAACCACATCGTGTACGGCGGCGACCAGGGCGCATCGATCAGTCTCGACGGCGGCCAAACCTGGAGTTCCTGGTACAACCAGAAGACGGCCGAGATCTACAAGATCGCCACCGACAACCGGTATCCCTACTGGATCTACGGGAGCAAACAGGACAGCGGCGCGTTTGCGATCGCCAGCAGGGGACCGGTCGGTGAGATCACCGACCTCGATTGGTTTCCGCTGCCCGGCTGGGAATCGGGTTCGGTGGCGGTCGATCCCGCCAACCCTGACATCCTGTTCACGAAC
Organism: Gammaproteobacteria bacterium; assembly: GCA_021324095.1. Lineage (GTDB taxonomy): Bacteria > Pseudomonadota > Gammaproteobacteria > Xanthomonadales > Rhodanobacteraceae > 66-474. Next base: position 101,665 of record JAJPJT010000092.1, on the reverse strand, counting down.
GGTCCCTGGGGCTTCCTGGAAAAAGTGAATCGCAAGACCTGGGGCGCGCAGAGCGTCGATTTCGGCGTGGGAGCCATCAGCGCGGTCAGCGATACGGATTTTCGACGGGCGGTTTCCGCTCCGATCGTGTTTTCACCGCAAAGCCCGGGCGTGTTGTATTACGGCACACAGAACGTGTGGGAGAGCCGGGACGGCGGCGACCACTGGCGAAAGATCAGCCCGGACCTTACCGCCCATCCGGGGAAACCGCCCTTGCCCAATCCTGAAGGCGCCCATCACGGCGACGCGCTGGAATCGTTGTCGCCTTCAACCGTGAAAGCCGGGGTCATCTGGACGGGCAGCAACAATGGCGTGGCCTATGTGACGGAAGATGGCGGCAAGCACTGGCGGGACGTCACTCCACCCGGCGTGTCGATACATGGCATCGTCAACATCCAGGCGTCGCACTTCAATCCATCGGAGGCCTATGCGGCCGTGCAGGATGATGCAACCGGCGACTATTCACCGCACATCTACCGCACGCGCGATTTCGGCAAGTCGTGGCAAAGCATCGTTGCGGGCTTGCCGGCGGATCAGCCGACCGGCAGTTTCGTGCGGGTGGTGCGGGAAGATCCTCGCAAACAAGGTTTGCTGTTTGCGGGTACGGAAACGTCCGTGTACGTGTCGTTCGACGACGGCGATCACTGGCAATCCCTGCGGCAGAACCTTCCAACCACCGCGTTTTACGACCTGAAGATCCATGACGGCGACCTGATTGCCGCAACCTACGGACGTGGCCTGTGGATCCTCGACGATCTGTCACCGCTCGAACAATCGAACGCCGGCCTCGCGGATCAGCCAGCGCATTTGTTCCGCCCCGAAGCCGCGATCCGGGTCCAGCCGAACATCAACCAGGACACGCCGTTTCCGCCCGAGGTTCCGCATGGAAAGAATCCGCCCCAAGGCGTCGTGATTGATTACTACCTTAAACAGCCTGCACAGGATGTGCAGCTCCAGATTTTCGATGCCAGGGGGAACCTGGTGCGTACGTATTCGAACGCACCGGTTGCGCCGCTCGATCAACCGCTTCCGCCGACGCCTGCATTCTGGGCACGGCCGTCGCGGCCATTGCCCACGTCGGCGGGCGAGCACCGCGTAACCTGGAACATGCGCTACCCGACGCCGCCCGCGCTGTTCTTCGATCAATCCATGGGTGCGGTGCCGGAGGACACACCCTTCATTCCGGAAGGGCCGATAGCGCTGCCCGGCAACTACACGGTGAAGCTGACCGTCGACGGCACTTCGTACACGCAGCCGGTGCTGCTGAAGCAAGACCCGCGGCTCGATGACTCGTCCGCAGCCATGGCTGGCATGCGCCGGCAACTGGATCTTTCGCAGCAAATCATCGCGGTCATGGCGGCCAGCAAGAACGCCTACGAACAGGGGAGTCGGCTGGATGCAAGACTGAAATCGCTGCACACAGGCGAATCGAACGGATCGGCAAAGGCGCTGCCGAAGCAAATCGCCAAACTGACCGGTAGCGTCAAGGATGCGTCCATCGGGCTCTCGGGCGGATCCTACGCGGTGCCACCCGTCAAGGGCACTTCCAGCTTCAGCAGGATCAATGGCGAGGCATCGGCTCTGCTGGAGATGGTCGAAGCCACCAGTGATCAGGCACCCGTGCCGTCCCTGTACCGTACCTATTCGGATCTGTGCAGGGACTTCAACGCCACGTCAGCCGCCTGGCTGTCGTTGCGACCTGCCGTCGCCACGTTGAATGTCGATCTGAAGCATGCCGACCAAGGCATCACGATGAAGGCAGTCTCTCCCCTGACATGCGCGACCACACGCAATCCTGCAGCGGTGCGTGAGGCCAGCACGGGTGGTGGGAACCACTGACGGCAGCCCAGTTGCAGTTCGTCGAACGATCGAGTTGACGGCAGCCAGCGATTGCACCCGCGCCCTCAGTGCATGCGGTCGAGCGCCTGCGCCAGGTTCGCAACGGTGCGCTCGACGTGGTGCAGTTTTTCGAGGCCGAACAGTCCGATTCGGAAAGTCCTGAAACCGTCCGGCTCGTCGCAAGCCATCGGGATGCCCGCGGCTGCTTGCACGCCTGCATCGGCGAACTTGCGCGTGGACTGGATGTCGACGTCGGCCGTATAGCTGACCACCACGCTGGGTGCTTCGAAACCCGGCGCCGCCACGCTCTTGAAGACCCGTTCGCGCAGGAGCGCGCGCACGGCTTGCCCCAGCTTTTCCTGCTCGCGGCGTACGCGGTCGAAACCGCAGGCTTCGATCTCGATCATCGCATCGCGCAGCACGGCCAGCGAATCGGTCGGCACGGTCGTGTAGTAGGCGTGGCCGCCCGCTTCATACGCTTCCATGATGCCCAGCCACTTCCGGAGGTCGCAGGCAAAGCTGGTGTTCTGCGTGGAATCGATGCGCCGGCGCGCGTCGTCGCCCAGCATGACGAGGCCGCAGCAGGCGGGCGAACTCCAGCCCTTCTGCGGCGCCGAGAGCAGGATGTCGACGGCCACGTCGCGCATGTTCACCCACATCGCGCCCGATGCGATGCCATCGAGGACGAGCAGACCGCCGCCTGCATGCACCGCGTCGGCCATCCTGCGGACATAGCCGTCCGGCAGGATGATGCCGGACCCGGTCTCGACGTGCGGCGCGAAAACGACATCTGGCTCGAACGCTTCGATCGCGGCGACGACTTCATCGATCGGCGGGGGCGCGAAGAACGGCTGATCACCGGCCTCGGTCGGGCGCGCCTTCAGGACGCGTGTCGCGGCGGGGATGCCGCCGGTGTCGAGAATCTGCGTCCAGCGGTAGCTGAACCACCCGTTGCGGATGATCAGGCAACGCTTGCCGGTCGCGAACTGTCGCGCCACGGCTTCCATGCCGAACGTGCCGCTGCCGGGCACGACGATCGCCGAGCGCGCCGCATAGACCGTTTTCAGGATTCGCGAAATGTCGCGCATCACGCCCTGAAACCGCCGCGACATGTGGTTCAGCGCGCGGTCGCTGAAAACCACCGAATATTCCAGCAGCCCATCGGGGTCGACATCAGGCAACAGTCCAGGCATGCGCATCTCCGGATACGGGTAGGTTCGATTTTAAGCTGTTGTCTGGTTGCTCATCCCCGGACGGCTTCGTCGACATCCTCGATCCAGTGGCGGACCGGCATGTCCGTCCCGCCTTGCAGGTGGCAGATGCAGCCGACATTTGCCGATACGATCCTGTTCGCGTGGGCTGCCTGGATCGCCTCGATCTTGCGATCGCGAAGGGACGTTGCCAACACGGGTTGCGTGATGGAGTACGTCCCGGCCGAGCCGCAACAAAGATGGGACTCCTCGAATGGTTGCAATTCGAAGCCCAGTTCGCCCAGCAGCCGTTCGGTCAGCGGACGCAGGCCCTGCCAGTGCTGCAGGGTGCACGGCGGGTGGAACGCGCAGCGACCGGACGTCCGGCGCATGGCCGCGCGGATCTCGGCAGCCATGGGCGCCAACAGTTCGGCGATGTCCTTGACGTACGGAACCAGGCGCGCGGCGCGTTCGGCGTAGACCGGATCGTGTTGCAGGTGGCGCGCGTAGTCCTTGAGCATGCCGCCGCACCCCGATGCGTTGACGACGATGGCCTCCACTTTTCCGGATTCGAGCAGGGGCAGCCATGCGTCGATGTTCGCGCGCATCTGGTCGCGCGCGGCGTCCTGCGCGTCCAGATGGAAGTTGATGGCGCCGCAGCAGCCGGAACCTGAGGCGTAACGGGTGCCGAAGCCGACGGAATCCAGCACCCGTCGCGTGGCGGCGTCGATCGACGGCATCATCGCCGGCTGCACGCAACTGGCCAGCATCAGGACCTGTCGCGCATGATGCTGCGGATCGGAAGGCGCGCTCCCTGCGGCTCGCGCCGGGATGATCCTCGATTTCAATGCGGCAGGAAGCACCGGACGCATCACGCGCGCGATCCGGTAGAGCATTCCGAACCAGGGCGGGGCCATTGCGCGGCGCAGCGCGCTCCGGAACAGGCGTTCGCGCAGCGGCCGGCGGACGCGATCCTCGACGGCCTTGCGCCCGATGTCGACGAGCGCGCCGTACTTCACGCCGGACGGGCACACCGTTTCGCACGCGTGGCAGGTCAGGCATCGGTCGAGGTGCAACAGGGTTTTGTCCGTGGGCCCCACGCCTTCCAGCACCAGTTTCATCTGGTAAATGCGCCCGCGCGGGCCATCGAGTTCGTCCCCAAGCACCTGGTAGGTCGGGCACGCAGACAAACAGAATCCGCAGTGCGTGCAACGCCGCAGGATCTCGTCGGCCTCGCGGCCGAAATCCGCGTCGCGTGCCCAGTCTGCAAGCCGGGTCTGCATGGTCGTCGTCAAAACTCCGGGTACGTGCGGCCGCGATTGAATATGGCGTCGGGATCGAACTCCCGCTTGAGCCGTTGATGGATTTCGAGCAGGGCAGGTGCCAAGGGATCGAAGGTGGGTACCTCATCGGGGATACCGTCGCGGCGGTAAAGGCAGGCGAAGCCGCCCATCGCGCGCACCCGCGCGCGCAGTGCTGCCGCGTCGGTCGCGCCGTCCAGCCAGCGCAAGCTGCCTCCCCACTCGTCGAGCAGCGTTCCTTGCGCCAATGGTGGCGCGCCGGCCGGCAACGTGACGCGCCACAGTGGCCGCGCCCGGAAAGCATCGTGCGTCTGGTCGCGCAGGTTCCGCCAGAACGCACCGGCGTCCGCTTCGGCAAGACGTTCCCCGCCTATCGCGGACATTCCATCGCGTACCGCGGATTCGTTTCCGGAGAGGCGCACGGACAGTCGTCCGCCTGCACCGTTCGGATCCGTCATCCACGCTGTCGCAGAAACGGGAATCGGTTTGGCACGCCAGTCGAGGCACGCCGCCAAGGCCGATTGCTCATCGAGGTCGAGCATGCACGTGGCTTCGCAGCGCGGCCGGGGCGCCACCTTGATGGAAATTTCGAGCAGCGGGCCGAGCGCGCCCAACGATCCGGCCAAAAGACGCGACACGTCGTAACCGGCGACGTTCTTCATCACCTCGCCGCCGAAGTGCAGGACCTTGCCGTCCGCGTTCAACAACCGGCAGCCCAGCACGAAATCGGACAGCGGCCCGCTCGCCATGCGGCGTGGGCCGGACAGGCCCGTCGCCACGCAACCGCCGAAGGTATCGGCCGGTCCGAATCGCGGCGGCTCGAACGCGAGCATCTGGCCGCGGGACGCCAGCAGCGTTTCGATTTCGGCAAGCGGCGTGCCGGCCCGGGCAGTCAGGACCAGTTCGGTGGGTTCGTAGTGCACGACTCCGGAGTAGCCGGACATGTCCAGCCAGTCGAACGAATCCTCCGGCGGCAACGGGCTGCCGTAGAACAGCCGGGTACCCCCGCCGCGAACCACGAGGGGCCGCCCGGTCGCCCTCGCGCGGGCGACCTGCTCGCTGAAGTTCGACAGCGTGGCATCCATGTCGGCCACGTCAGAACCGCGGCAGGTCGGGGAAGGGCATTTCGCCGCGATGCACGTGCATCTTTCCGTGCTCGGCGCAACGCGCAAGCGTCGGAATGACCTTGAGCGGATTGAGCAGCCCGTGCGGGTCGAACGCGCGCTTGACGGCGGAAAAGGCGTCCAGTTCCTCGCGGGTGAATTGCGCGCACATCTGGTTGATCTTCTCGATGCCGACGCCGTGCTCGCCCGTAATCGTGCCGCCCATCCGGATGCACAGTTCGAGGATCGCTGCACCGAAAGCCTCGGCGCGTTCGACCTCGCCGGGCCGGTTCGCGTCGTACAGGATCAGCGGATGCAGGTTGCCGTCGCCGGCGTGGAACACGTTCGAACAGCGCATGCCGAACTGGCGTTCCATGTCGGCGATTTCGCCCAGCACCGCGCCCAGGTGACGCCGCGGAATCGTGCCGTCCATGCAGTAGAAGTCGGGCGAAATCCTGCCTGCGGCCGGGAACGCATTCTTGCGGCCGGCCCAGAATTTCAGCCGTTCTTCCTCGGACGCGGAAACCTGCAGCCGGGTGGCGCCGACCTCGCGCATCAGCGCCTCGACGCGCACGATTTCTTCGGCGACTTCCTCCGGCGTGCCGTCGGATTCGCACAACAGGATCGCTTCGGCATCGAGGTCGTAGTCCGCGTGCACGAACGGTTCGACCATGTTGACCGCGCGCCGGTCCATCAGCTCGAGCCCGGCCGGAATGATGCCGTCGGCGATGATGCGGGTCACCGCCTCGCCTGCAAGCTCGACGCTTGGGAAGCTCGCCATGACGACGCGCGCCGATCGTGGACGCGGAATCAACCGCACGGTGACTTCGGTGGCCAGGCCCAGCATGCCCTCGGAGCCGATGAACGCCTGGAGCAGGTTCAGGCCGGGCGCATCGGGAGCCTCGCTGCCGAGCTCGACGATTTCTCCGTCGATCGTGACGACGCGTACGCGCAGCACGTTGTGGACCGTCTGCCCGTATTTCAGGCAGTGGACCCCACCCGCGTTTTCCGCGACGTTGCCGCCGATCGAGCAGGCGATCTGGCTGGAAGGGTCCGGTGCGTAGTAAAGGCCGTATGCGGCGGCGGCTTCGGAAATGGCGAGATTGCGCACGCCGGGTCCGACGACGGCCGTGCAACGTCGCGGATCCAGCCGCAGGATGCGATTCAGCTTCGCGAGGCTGACAACCGCGCCTTCGGCGTGCGGCATCGCGCCGCCCGACAATCCGGTGCCCGCTCCGCGCGGTACCACGGGAACCCGGTGGTCCCGACATGCTTTCAGGACAGCGACCACCTGCGCCTCGTTTTCTGGAAGGAAGACAAGCCGCGGCAGTTCGCGGTAGAGCGGCAAGCCGTCGCATTCGTAAGCCCGCGTCTGGTCCGCGCCGGTCAGGATGCAGTGCGCCGGGACGTCCCGCCTCACCTGGTCCATGAAAGCCGCCAGGTCGGGTGTGCCACCTCGATGTTCGTTTACTGCAGGCAAGGCATCCATGGTGTTCCGTCGCACGGCCGGAAGTCGGACGAAAAGCCGCTCCGGCCGAAGTTTGCTCCGCGAACGCCGCGTTTGGCCAAGGTCCGCAAAGCCAGCCGGTTGCCGATACTACGCGGCTTGCACCGCTGCAGGCAGGGGGCGTAATGACCCCACAACCCAAGGTTATGCGGTGCGTCGGTCTTTTCATTGGTGACACCCGGCGATGTGCGACTATGCTCCGCGTCGAATCTGAAGCTGTCGGCCGGCGCGATGGGTTACCTCGACCCGGTTCGCGCCTGCGAACCGGCAAAGAGCCACACGCGACGAACGGAGGACGGATGAAGCCATCGATTGCATTGCTTCCTTTCGCGGGTCTCGTGGTTGCCACGGCCCTTGCGGCCGGCGCACCGATCGCGGGCTTTCCACCTGCGCTGCAGCCCGCGGACCTGGTGTTGCGCGACGCCACCATCGCGACGCTGGATCCTTCGCAACCCGAAGCGCAGGCGCTCGCGATCCGCGACGGAAAAATCGAGGCGGTCGGCGACGACGCCGGGATCGCGCACTACATCGGCAGGCGGACCAGGGTGCTCGACCTGCACGGCGCGTTCGTGACGCCTGGATTCATCGAAGGCCACGGCCACCTGCTGCAGACCGGCGAGTCGCTGATGCAGATCAACGTGGGCAAGGCGGCGAACTGGGATGGCGTCGTCGCGATGGTGAAGGCGGCGGTCGCCAAGGCCAGACCCGGCGAATGGATCGTCGGTTTCGGCTGGCTGGAGAGCAAATGGAACCGCGTGCCGCAACCCAACGTATTGGGCTTGCCGCTGCCCGCAAGCCTCGATGCCGTGTCGCCGGACAACCCGGTGTTGCTGACGACCGCGAGTTACCACGGTCTCTATGCGAATGCCCTGGCGTTGAAGCTGGCCGGCATCACGGACAAAACGCCTGACCCAGTGGGCGGCAGCATCGTGCATGACGCCCAGGGGCACGTGATCGGGATGTTGCGCGATACCGCGGCTGACCCGGTGTATGCCGCGTATCAGAAATACCTGGCGAACCTGCCGCCCGCCGAGCAGGAAGCGCGTCGCGAACGCGCATTGCAACTCGCGGTGCACAACGAGATCAGCAAAGGCATCACGACGTTTGTCGATCAGGGCGAGGATTTCCAGACGATCGACTGGCTGAAGCAGCAGGCTGCGAAAAGCCTGCCGCTGCGGTTGTACGTCTACGTCGGTGTGCTGGACGTGGCGAGCCTCGACAAGAATCTCGCGAAGTACCGCATCATCGGGTACGCCAACAACCACTTCACCGTGCGCGGCGTGGGCGAGGACGTTTCCGATGGCGCGCTGGGTACGCGCAGCGCATGGTTCCTGAAGCCCTACAGCGACGCACCGGGAATTACCGGCAAGAACGTCACGCCGATGGCGACGCTGACGCAGATTGCGAAGATCGCTGCGCGCGACCGGTTCCAGGTGGCGATCCACGCGATCGGCGACCGGGCCAATCGCGAAGTGCTGGACATGTATCAAAAAATCTTCGAGCAGGATCCGGCCGCGCACGCGCTGCGCTGGCGGATCGAGCACGCGCAGCATCTGAACCCTGCCGACATCCCGCGCTTCGCGCAACTTGGCGTGATCGCGTCGATGCAATCGATCCACGCCTGCTCGGACGCGCCGATGGTGATTCCGCGCATCGGCGAAAAGCGTGCGGAAGAGGGGGCCTACGTCTGGCACAAGCTGATCGCGAGCGGCGCGATGGTGCTGGAAGGGACCGACACGCCGGTTGAAGACACCAACCCCATCCCGAATTTCTATTGCGGCGTGACCCGCGCGTACGACCATGGCAGGAAGACCTTCTTCCCCGCGGAGGTGAAAACGCCGATGCAGGAACTGAAGTCCTACACCTGGAACAACGCGTACGCGATCTTCGAAGACCACGAACTCGGTTCGCTTGCGGTCGGCAAGCTGGCGGACATCGACGTGTTCTCGGGCGACCTGCTGACGATGCCGTCCGAAGACATCCTGCGCACGCGGGTGCTGTACACCATCATCGGCGGCAAGGTCGTCTACCAGCGGCCCGGCGCGGAGCAGTGGCGCAGCGGCGAGCTGTTCAAGCCGATGCCGGAATTCGATCACGCGGAATAGAAGCCGGTGCACACGATGGAACTTCCAGAGAGTCCACCGAGAGCATTTGACACGGATAGCCGCAGATAAAGCGGATAAAGCTGTGATCCGTGTTCATCCGTATTGATCCGTGTCGAGGCTTCTGAGGAATTCGAGAGCGATGCGTGTACTTGTCCTCGGCAGTGGCGTCATCGGCGTGTGCAGCGCGTGGTATCTGGCGCGCGCGGGCTGCGAGGTGACGGTGGTGGACCGTGGCACGGCGCCCGCGCAGGAAACCAGTTCCGCCAACGCCGGCCAGATTTCGCCTGGCTACGCGTCGCCTTGGGCTGCACCCGGCGTGCCCTTGAAGGCACTCAAATGGCTGTTCTCGCAGGACGCACCGCTGGTGATCCGGCCGGGTCTCGATCCGCGCCAATATCTCTGGCTGCTGCAGATGCTGCGCAACTGCACGAGTCGCCGCTACGCCGTCAACAAGGCGCGCATGGTGCGCTTGTCGGAATATTCCCGTGATTGCCTGAACGAACTCGGCGGAGAACTCGGCCTCGATTACGAGGGCAGGAGACTCGGCACCCTCCAGTTGTTCCATACGCAGGCGCAACTGGATGCGGCGGGCAGGGACATCGCCGTACTCGAGCAGTACGGCGTTCCCTACGAAATTCTCGATCGATCCGGCATTGTTCGCGTCGAGCCGGCTTTGGCAGGCGTAGCCGATCGGCTGGCGGGCGCATTGCGCCTGCCGCAGGACCAGACAGGGGATTGCGCGCTGTTCACGCGCCTGCTTGCCGCGCGTGCCAAGGACGCGGGTGTGGAGTTCCGCTTCGGCGCCACGGTCGAGCAACTCGAACATTCCGGCAGCCGGATCACCGGTGCGCACATCGACAGGAGGATCGAGCGAGCGGATCGCTACGTGGTCGCCCTCGGAAGCTACACGCCGCGGCTGCTCGCACCGCTCGGCATCCGCCTCCCGGTCTATCCGTTGAAAGGCTATTCGCTGACGTTGCCCATCACCGATCCGGCGATGGCGCCCGTCTCCACGGTGCTCGACGAAAACTACAAGGTCGCCGTGACGCGGTTCGACACGCGCATCCGCGCCGGCGGGATGGCCGAAGTGTGCGGCTTCGACCTTTCGATGCCCGCGCGACGCCGCGTCACCCTCGAAAAGGTCGTGACCGCGTTGTACCCGCGCGGCGGCGATCTGGCCCGCGGCCAGTTCTGGGCGGGACTGCGGCCAGCGACGCCCGACGGCACGCCCGTCGTCGGAGGCACGCACTTCCGGAACCTGTACCTCAATACCGGACATGGCACGCTCGGCTGGACCATGGCGTGCGGCTCTGGGCGCTATCTCGCCGACGTGATGATCGGCGCGGCGCCGGCGATCAGCAGCGAAGGGCTGGATATTTCGAGGTATCGAGGTTCGCGCGGCGGCATTCAGCGGAACGCTTTTCGCAACCGCAGACATGATGCCGCGAATGACGTTGCGGCGTCGGCGTAACGCTTGGATGTTCGTCGTTCCCGCTTTCGCGGGAATGACGACTTCGAAATCCAGATGCCGTGGTGTCGCTCAACGGCACCAGTTGCGGGACGAGCGGTTCATTTCGTCAGCAACCCTGCATCCCTCAACCGCCGCCGCAAGCCGTCCAGTTTGTCGCCATAAAGCGCGCTGCGCGCGGTGTCACGGCGCAGCGGTTGCCGTACTTGCGCAGCACTGGGCAGGCTTTGCACGGTGCGCGGCGTCTTGTGGAATTCGAGGCACGCGGGATCGAACGGCAGGCCACAAAAATCGAGCAGTCGGCGGATCACGGGTTCCGGTTCGGCCACCAGTGCTTCGTATTCGAGGCCGAACACGCGGGTTGGGTATTTCTCCAGCCAGAAGCGCGACAGCCTGAAGAAGTCGATGCAGTAATCGGCCATCACGTCGAGGTCGCAGGCAAAACCGCTCCTTTCGCTGAAGAGCTGCCGGAAGCACGCGAGGCAGGTCTCGACCGGATCGCGCCGGACGATCACCACGCGTGCCGCCGGCAGCATCGCCAATGCTGCGCCCACGAGATGCCAGGTCACGAGACTCTTGTCGGTAAACCGTGGTTTGTGCTTGCGCCAGCGCGCGGTGCGTACGAGGTATTCGCGGCCGAGCCGCTGCCAATCCTGTGCCGTCGCATCCGGCACCCACAGCGGAAACGCGGAGTCGCGGCGCAGGGTCTCCGCTTCGATCACTTCCCGCATGTCCTTGATCTCGTTCGCGCCCTCGACCTGCGGATGTGAGGCCAGGATGTGCTCGACCAGGGTCGATCCCGAACGCGGAATGCTGACGATCAGGATGGCTTCATGGCCGAGCCCCGCATCAAGCGGCGGGGGCGTGTCATTGGCGAACACGCGCAGAATATCGTCCACGCGCTTGCGTTCGCCCGCGGCATCCCACTGCACGCGCCTGCCGCGCGATGCATTGGCGAGCCGGAACGTCTCGAAGGCTTGCGCATAGTCGCCCTGGTCTTCCAGCGCCTTCGCATAGGTAAAAGCCAGCAGCTCGTAATTGCGGCCCGACAGACCCGGCCGCGCCAGGGCGCTTCGCATATGCGCCGCATCCTCGGCGCCGAAGCGCACCGTATTGAGATTCGACAATCCGAACCATCCCTCGGCATTGCCCGGATCCCGGCGCAGCACTTCGCGAAATGCAGCAACCGCTTCTTCGATCCGGCCCAGGTTGGCCAGCGCCCGGGCCAGCGACAGCCGCGCCGAGATATGCGAAGGATCGAGCTGAAGCGCGCGCTGCAACGCGGCTATCGCCTCTTCAGTGTGCGCTTCCCGCGCGAGCGCCTCGCCCAGATTGAACCATCCCGACGCGGAAGCCGGCGCGATTTCGCACGCACGTCGCAAATGCATGACGGCTTCCTCGACCTGACCCTGCTCGTACAGGGCAATGCCGAGCCCGATGCGCAGGTCGTCATCGTCGGGCCAGACGTCAAGGACCTTCCGGAAACATTCAAGGGCCTTGGCGTACTTGCCGCGGCGCAGCAGCACACCGCCCAGCATGCGGACGGCCTCGGGGTCGTTGGGCGCCAGGGCCAGCACGCTGGACAGCGATCGCTCGGCGGCCTCATATTCACGTTGCGCCCATTCCCTGCGCGCCCGCGTCAGCAGGCGCTCGCTCACGCGTGAGCGTGGCTGCGGGCCTGGCATCGGCGGAGGTTCAGTAAAGGACGTCACGGCATTACTGACTTGCGGCATGGATGCGACAGGCTACTCAACTCACGCACAAGCTGCAAAGAACGGTTGTGCGTCAGAGTTATCCGTTCGTGTTGAGCGTAGCGAAGCGAAGCTTCGCGAAGTCGAAACACGGGAGACAAAACTTGATGCCCTTCGACTTCGCGCCTGCGGCGCTACGCTCAGGGCGAACGGTCCTTTGCGACACGTTCACCTAAATCACACACAAAAAAACGCCGGGCATGCGCCCGGCGCTGGAGAGTTCGCTGATTCCGCTCAGAAGTTGTAGGACACGGAGAACCGGACCGAGCGCGGTGGCGTGGAATTTTCGATGATCCCGTACTCGGGGTTGGGGCTGCTGGTTGTCAGGAAAAAATCGTTGATGAATATCGGTGTCTGGCTGTTGAACACGTTGAACACCGCCAGATTGAAATCAAGCTTGTGCTGGGCCCAGGCCGGCTTGTAATCCACGCTGAGGTCCACGCGCTTGGTCCACGGCATGCGTCCCAGTGAGCCCGGTGGCACCGGCACCCCGCCGCACCAGTAGTAAGTATGGGAACCGTGCAACGCCAACTGGTCCGGCCCGTAGCCGCCCCGGCACATGATGGGCGTGCCAGACGCCACGTAAATGTTGCCGCCGACGGTCCAGTCATGGTTGATCGCATACGCGCCGTAGATCTTGAACTGGTTCCTGCGGTCGTTGGGCAGGAAACCGTACGAATACTGCATCCTTTCCGGGAAGTCCCACGCGGTGGTGATCGATTCGTAGGATCCGCTCTGCTGCGAATACGTGCTCACCGGCCCTTCCGTGTTGCCGATGGTCTGCGACCACACGTAGTCGAACTTCGCGAACCACTTGCCGTCCCATTCGTGCGTCAGTGACAGATCCATCGAGTAGTACTTGCGGGTCGGCCCCTTCGGGAACTGCTGGTCCGCAGGCGTGAGGGTTACCGGCACGAGGGCACCGCTGGGTGACTTCATCAGCAGGTCGTTCGTCACACCCGGATTGATCAGCACCAGGCTTTGTGCCCAGTTGCTGCAGGTATCCGGCGTCATCCAGGCGTAGCCCTGGGCCCGTCCCGCGGCGCACTCGATTTCCTCATCGTCAAAATCGTCGATGATGCGGCTCATTTTCTGGTAGGTGCCGGTGGCGCCCAACACCCATTTGGTTCCCAGCATCTGGAACTGCTGCTGCATGCCCAGCACGAAGTTGTCGGAGAACTCGGCCTTGACGTTCTGGGCCGTTGATACACGCGGATCCTTCGGCTGACCATATTCGTTGTCGATGGACACGCCCGTCGACGGGTTCTGCGGCAGGGGCGTGAAGCCGATGGGTGCGCCGGTTGCCGGATCGATCCCTGTGTAGGTCCCGTACAGGTTGGTCGCGACCACCGGTGCAGCAATGGACGTCGCGGTCGTCAGCGGCAGCGCCAGGTAATAGCGGCCGGCATTGCCGAATACCTTGAGGGTGGAGTCGCCGTGCACGTTCCAGCTGAAGCCGACGCGGGGCGCCCATTGCGGCTTGGTCAGCCGGATGTAAGGCACACCGAACGAATCGAAATTGGTGAACTGGTCGTTGCGCAAGCCCAGGTTCAACAGGAAGTCAGGGGTGATCTGCCAGTTGTCCTCGACGTACTGCGCTCGCTGGAATACCTTGACCGATGCGGATTGCATGTCGATCTGCTTCGATACGTAGTAGCAAGTGGTGGCCGGCGCAAAGCACGCGGGCCCGGCGTACGGCGGGACACTGGGGCCACCGGGCGAGAGGAATAGCGGCGCGCCGGGCGTGCTTTGCCCATAGATCCACGCGTATCCAGGCCCGGTCTGGCCGAAGCCGTCGTCATGATCCCAGGAGTTGATGTTGTCAATGCCGACTTGTATGTCGTGGGTACCCAAGAGGTTCCAGGGCAATTTCCAGTCCAGGCTCACGCGATAGCTCATCACGTGCACTTGGTGCGAAGGTATGTTCTGGAACTCGCTGGTTTGGGCATTGACGATGCCGGGACTGCCCGGCGGAATGAACGCGGGATTTTGCAGCGACGCGCTGCCGATGTAAGGAAGCGAAGGATCGAATCCCGGGAACGGAGGGAGCTGGCTGTAATACTCGACGCGCGTCTTGCCCAGCATTGCGTTGAGCGTGAGATTGTCCGTGATATAGGACGTGTAGTTCGCCACCCACATCCTCGCGGCGGTCTTGCTCGTCTGGTTGAGCGCGGAGAACGAGCCGGGCTGGAACGTGCTGTAGTCGTAGTTCCATTGCGACTGCCAGTTCTTGTACGAACTCTGCAATCCGGTCAACGTCAGGATGTTGCTGTCGTTGATGTTCCAGTTCAGCTTGGCGTAGAGCTTGGGTTTGTGCGTGTGGTAGTTGTACGCGAATGGACTCACGACCGATCCGATCGTGGTGCCGCTCACGTTGTCCTGCTCGGCCCCCAGGAAGAAGAACAACTTGTCCTTGATGATGGGGCCGCTGACGTAGGCGTCGTAGATCGTTTCCTGGGAGTGGTTGCCCTTGTTGTACAGATACAAATTCCCCGGGGTCTGGCCCGGCTGCGTCCAGAGCGGGTTGGCCCAGTAGTAGTTGCGCATATCGCTGGCCCATCCCGCGGGTTGCCACAGCGCCCGCGCGCCGAAGTGCCATTCGTTGGTACCGCTCTTGCCGATCTGGTTGATCACGCCGCCGATCGAGCGGCCGTATTTGGCGCCGTAACCCGAGATGAAGGTCTGTTGCTGTTCGATCGCGCCATACGGCAGCTCGAGGCCACCTTGGGCGTCCAGCGCATCGGTGACGTTCATGCCGTCGATGTAGTACGCGTTCTCGGCCGTCGAGGCGCCGCCGAATACATTGATCGGATTGCCCACGGGGCCGGAAACCAGTTGCGGCGAACCCATGTTGACGCCCGGCGCCAGCATCGCGATGTCCGCGGCGTCGCGCTGCAATGGCAACTGCTGCAACTGTCTGGCCGTGACCGTGGTCACCTGGTTGGTGGTGCTGACGTCGATGGCCGGGATCGCGTTGGCCGTGACATTGATCGCGCCCAGCGTCGTGACGTTGCTGGTGGCTGCCGAGCTCGAAAAGTCCACCGCCACCGCACCTGCCGCTACCGGGCTGACGTCAGTTCGTGACTGCACGACCTTGCCGTTCTGCAGCAGGGAAACCGTGTAGGTGCCGACGGGCAGGGTGATCGAGTACCTGCCCGAAGGCCCCACGGTGATGGTGCGGTTGAAGCCCGCGCCGCCGGTGACCTGGATGGTTTCGCCGGGCGCCACCGGAACCGTGCCGTAGATGGTGCCGTTGACCGCCTGGCCCCAGGTCGAACCTGCGAAACCCAATGCCAGCGAGCCGATAGCGACTGCCAGCGCCTTGCGTTGGATGACGTTGCTGCGATGCGGGTTGCTTCGATGCGGCGTGCGCGCAGATTTGCCTTTCATACGATTTGTACCCCATTTGACGAGACATCCGGCACGGCCGCCCGGCCCTGGTGCTCGCGGCGTTGTTCCACCGCACGGCGGGCAGCGTCCGGTTGCCCGAACGATTTGGAAGGGTGAATCACACGGAACCCCGTTCCTGCAGTTCTCGCGTGGCAAGGCCTTGCCACGGTCTCGCCGGTTGTTTGCAGGAAAAGGGCGGATGGCGGCATGGTCCATGCCAGGCAAGGTTGCGAAAGCAGAGGAACCGCCACCGCGGGAGCGGAGAAGCGCCGGGCGGCACCATGAAATGGAGCTGTCTGGCGGGCGGATCGTACACTTGCTGGCAAGTCGTTTCGAGTCGACATTCGCCGGCCCCTCGCAACAAGTGCGGAGCATAAACAAGGGTGGCCTTCGACCACCAATGAAAAGACAGCTAGTCCGCATAGCTGCGGGTTATGGCTTCATTTCTGAACGCGATACCGGCGAAGCGCGGCGCACCTTGCCACGATTGGATTTGCCGGCCCGCGAGCATCGCCGAACGAGCGCAACGATCGTCCGGCGTGTCGCGAAAGCGCGATCCACAAGACCACGCGCATCGTGTAGGCTGCCCGCCCATGTCAACCCGCGCGACACAACTTCCCGACGCGCTGCCGCGCAAGCTCGGGCTCGCGACCGGCATGGCCGTCGTGGTCGGCGTCATCATCGGCAGCGGGATTTTCCGGGTGCCTTCACCGATCGCCGGGGCTGCCGGCAATCTCACCGGGATCGCGCTGGTGTGGGTTCTGGGCGGTGTGGTCGCGTTGTTCGGCGCACTGTCGATCGCCGAACTCGCCGCGATGTATCCCGCGGCCGGTGGTCCGTATGTGTACCTGCGCGAAGCCTACGGCCGGCCGCTGGCGTTCCTGTTCGGATGGATGTGGTTGTTGACGACGCCGATCTCGTGGGCGGCGCAGAGCCTGATGTTCGCCGAATACCTGGGGTTCTTCGTGCCGATACCCGAGACCGTGCAGCACGCGATCGCGGCGGTCCTGATCATCGTGGTCGCAGCCGCCAACGTGCGCTCGGTGAAACTGGGTGCGGTGATCCAGAACCTCTCGACCAGCGCGAAGGTGCTGGCGATCGTGGGCCTGTCCGCCGCGATTTTCTTTTTTGCGCCCGGAGGTGCGGCAAACCCGCTGACCGCGGAGCCGTTGGGTGCAGCGAAGTGGTCCGGCATCGGCATCGGACTGATCGCGGCACTCTGGGCGTACGATGGATGGGAGAACCTGACGACCCTTTCGGGCGAGGTGCGCAACCCGCAGCGCAACCTGCCGCTCGCCCTGATCGGCGGGGTGCTGATCGTGATCGTGGTGTACCTGCTGATCAACGGCGCATACGTGCGTGCGCTGCCGCTGCCGCAGCTCGCGGCCTCCAAGTCCGTCGCCGCCGACGCCGCCGGTGCGGTGCTGGGCCGCGCCGGCGCTTCGCTGGTCGGCGCGCTGGTGATGCTGTCGGTGTTCGGCACCTTGAACGGCAGCATCCTGTCCAGTCCGCGCGTGTTCTTCGCGATGGCCGAGGACGGTTTGTTTTTCCGCACGGTGGGCAAGGTGCATCCGAAGTACGAAACGCCCTACGTCGCGATCGCCTTCATTGCCGTGCTGGCGGTGATCTACGTCTTGCTGCGCGACTTCATGCAACTTGCCGAAGGTTACGTGCTGGGCGTGTGGCCGTTCCTCGCGCTGTGCGTCATCGGGCTGTTCATCCTGCGCTGCACGCGGCCCGACTTTCCGCGCCGCTATCGCGCACTCGGCTATCCGGTGATTCCCGCACTGTTCGTGCTGGCAACCTTCGTGGTCGTCGCCAACGCGCTGTACGCACAGTTCTGGTCCACCATCGCCAGCATCCTCATCACCCTCGTCGGCGTGCCGCTGTATTTCCTCTGGATCTGGTGGCAGCGGCGAACCGTGCCGGCGGCATGATGCACGCTGCTGTGGAAGCGAGAGCAACTCGTCCGCGAAGGACGCCAAGGACGCGAAGAGAAGCAAAATGATTGATTGGTTTCTTGCTTCGCGGCCTTTGCGTTCTTTGCGGACAGATTTTGATATTGAAGTTCGCGCCCTGGAGATAAGCATGAAGCGACTGACACTGGTCTTTTGCGCATTCGCCTTCTTTGCGTCTGCGTATTGCGTGGCCGACGCGCACGTGGAAGTTCCCGGTGGTCCCGTCGCGGCGGCTCCGGGCGGTCCCGTTGCGTTGACGGTGCGGCTGCCCGATCCAGGACAGAAGCTGCTGTACGTCGACGAGGTCATGCCGGTGAAGCCGGGCCCGCTGACGCTCTACTACCCCAAGTGGATCCCCGGCGATCACTCGCCGGACGGTCCGATCAACGAGCTGATGGGCCTGGAGGTCAGTGCCGGCGGCAAGCGGATTGCATGGGAACGCGATGCACTCGACCGGTTTACCTTCCATGTCACCGTGCCCGCGGGCGTCGATCATATAGACATCCATTTCGAGTTTCCGTCGCGCGATCGGGTGACGCCGAACCTCGTCGATCTCACCTGGGATCACGTCGCGCTGTACAAGGCCGGCTACCCGACCCGGGCGCAGCTTTTCCAGCCGACGCTGGTCATTCCCGCCGACTGGCAATACGCCAGTGCGCTGCAGACGGAAAGGCGCGACGGCAAACGCATCACGTTCAAGCCGGTGCCGTTCAATACGCTGGTCGATTCGCCGGTCATCGCGGGAAAGTACTTCCGGCAGATCGACCTCACCCCGCCGGGCTCATCGGTTCACCGCTATCTCGCGATGGTGGGAGACAGTGCCGCCGCGATCAACATCTCTGCGTCGCAGACGGCCGATTACCGCCGCCTGATCGAGCAGGCGCAGGCGCTGTTCCACTCGCATCACTACGGTCAATATCATTTGTTGCTGACGTTGAGCGACTACACCTCGGTCGGCGGGCTGGAGCACCATCAGTCGAGCGACGACCGCGCGCGCAGCGGTGCGAAGATGTTTGCCGATCCCGACCACTTCATGCTCGACGGATCGTTGCTGCCGCACGAATACACGCATTCCTGGAACGGCAAGTTCATGCGTCCGGCCGGATTGTGGCAGCCCAACTTCGAAAGCCCCGAACGGACCAAACTGCTGTGGGTGTACGAAGGGCTTACGGTCTATCTGGGCGACATGCTGACGGCGCGCAGCGGCTTGTGGTCGCCGCAGACCTGGCGCGAAGTGGTGGCGTATCGCGCGGCCGAAATGGCGCACCGGACCGGCCGCGCATGGCGACCGCTGATCGATACCACCGTCGGCGTGGACTACAGCTCGCCCATGGCGTGGTCGAACTGGCGCCGCCAGAACGATTTCTATCCCGAAGGCGAACTGCTGTGGCTCGCAGTCGACATGAAGATCCGCGAGCTCAGCCATGACAAGCGCAATATCGACGATTTCGCGCAGGATTTTTACGATGTCGACAACGGCAGTTTCGTCACGCACACCTACACGTTCGACGATGTCGTGGACACCTTGAACAAAGTCCAGCCTTACGACTGGGCGCGTTTTCTCCACACCTGGGTGGATGGGACAGACGGCCAGGTGCCGCTGCTGTCGGGCATCGAGGCAGCGGGCTGGAAGCTGGCGTATACCGATCAGCCTTCGCGCTACCAGAAGGCGCTCGAGAACGTCGGGCCGGGTGAACTCGAAGGCTCGTACATCAACGCGATGTTCTCGGTAGGCCTGAAGCTCGACCGCAATGGAAAGATCGTCGACGTGCTGTGGCACGGTCCGGCTTTCGACGCGGGGCTCGCCCCCGGGATGAAATTGCAAGCGATCGGTGGCAGCGCCTTCAGCGCGCAGGTCTTGCGGGCCGCGATCGCGCAAGCGCAGAAGACCAGACAGCCATTGCAGATACGCGCGCAGGGCGACGGCAGCAGCAAAGTCTACACGGTCCATTACGACGGCGGTTTGAAATTCCCGCACCTGGTCCGTGAGCCGGGCACCACCGATTACCTGAAACAGATTCTTGCACCGAAACCGGTGGAGAAATGATCAGAACCCTGCGTGACATCGACGGCCGGGAACCTTTCAGTTCGTCATTCCCGCGAAAGCGGGAACCCAGTGTCTTGGCTCTTGCCGTCCCTGGCTCCGGGTCCCGGCCAATCCATGGCCGGGACGACGAAGGAATGTTTGTCGGCATCGCAACTGCAATCCGCAGGCCGAGCCCGTGTGTCTTGCTGCTGGTCCTGTTGGTGGCAGTGATATTGCCGCTGGCCTCGATGGCTTCCGGCATTCCGCCCGTCGATGCAGGGGATCGTGCCTTGAGTGCCGTCGTCGAACTGGTGACCGCCGGGCAATTCCAGGCCGCCGATGCACGCATCGACGCGGCGCTGAAGCAATCGGCGCTGTCGCCGGATGCGCGCCGGGCTTTCGAATTCCAGCGCGAACGCATGCAACGGATGCGGCTGGATTTCAGTCTCACTGCCGATCAGGTGAAGGCGAAGATCCGTGAGCAGGTTCCAAACCTCACCGACGCCGAATTTGCGAGCTGGGATGCCCACGGCATGCTCGAGCACATGTACATCGATGGGCAGCGGATGTACTTCAATCGCGCGCCATCCAACCTGTTTCGCCTGAGCGCGCAGGCGCGCGCGCTGCGCAAGGTGCAAACGCCGCTCAACAGCAGCGGCTTCCCCGAAAACGTCGTCGAACGGATGACTGGATACGACCGTAGCGTGATCCGGCGGGCGCAGGCGACCGGCCATTCCAGCGTGCTGCCGCAACGCGTCGAGGTGACGCAGACGTTGACCGTGAACGCAGGCGCCGTGCCGCCCGGCAAGACGATTCGCGCGTGGATTCCATACCCGCGCAGCATCCCCGGGCAGCAGGAGGACATCCGTTTCGTTTCCAGCGAACCTTCGATGCACCGCATTGCGCCGAAATCGGCGCTGCAGCGCACGGTTTATCTCGAACAACCCGCACGGGCCGGCAAGCCGACCGTATTCAAGATCACCTACGACGTCACCTTGTATGCGCAGTACCACGCGATCGATCCAGCCAAGGTGACGCCGGCCAGGATCACGCCCGAACTTGCGCCGTACGTGGCCGAACGCGCGCCGCACATCGTCTTCACCGAACCGCTGCAGGTGTTCTCCAGACAAGTGGCTGGCGATGCGACGAACCCATACGACATTGCGCGTCGCATCTTTGCCGCGGTGGACGAGATTCCCTGGGCTGGCGCGCGCGAATACTCCACGATTCCCGACCTGAGCGCGTACACGCTGCACGCGGGCCACGGCGACTGCGGCGAACAGACCATGCTGCTGATCACGCTGATGCGCATGAACGGCATCCCGGCGCGCTGGCAATCGGGCTGGACTTTCACCCGCGGCGACTACGACGACATCCACGACTGGGCCGAGATCTACCTGGCTCCGTATGGCTGGATTCCGGTGGACGTCACTTACGGTCGGCTCGACTCCACCGACCTTGCGCTGAAATGGTTCTACCTCGGCGGACTGGACAACTTCCGCATCGCCTTCAACGATGATTTCTCCCGGCCCTTCGTGCCGGCCAAACAGTTCTTCCGCTCCGACACGGTCGATTCGCAACGCGGCGAAGTCGAATGGGACGGCGGCAACCTGTACTACGACAAGTGGGACTACGGTTTCAAATGGAAGATCCTGTCGCCGCAGCCGCAGCAGTGAGCGAAACCTGACATTCCCGCGTGCCGCCGCCATCGCAGCGACTCCGGGAATGTATTTGAAAGGGCGGACGACCCGCGCTTCCCGGCAGATCCTTGTCAAACTATGAAGGCAACCTTTGTAGTTACGCTTCATATATGACATCATTGCCGCCATGCCGGCACGCAATGCCAAGCCCGTCGACACCGAAGTGCACGCGACCGCTGCCGCGCTGCGGGTGTTGATCGGCCAGTTGCGGCGCAAGCTGCGTGAGCAGGCCAGGCCGGGCGACTTCTCCAATTCGCAACTCTCCGTGCTTGGCCGGCTGGAGCGTGACGGCCCGGCCACGGTCACCGCGCTGGCGCGGGCGGAACGCATGCGGCCGCAATCGATGGGAGCGCTGGTGGCCGCGCTGCAATCCGTCGGCTTCGTCGAGAGTTCGCCTCACCCGACCGACGGCCGCCAGGTGCTGCTCAGCGTCACGCCGGAATGCCGCGCATGGATCAAGGCCCGCCGTACGGCGCGCGAGGACTGGTTGTCCCGCAGCATCCGCGCGAAGCTCAATGCTGCGGAACAAAAAAAGCTCGCTGCAGCCGTCGCACTGCTGCAGCGCATCGTCGAAACCTGAATCGCGTCCCTGCACAACTTCATTCCGTTACCGCGCTCGAGACGCTCGATCGCACTCGTGCCTGACATGTTCCACACGTCGTCTCCCACAGATCGCCCGGAGAACCGCGGCGGAACCTTCCGCTCCCTGCGGAACTACAACTTCCGCGTCTGGTTCCTTGGCGGCCTGGTGTCGAATGTCGGCACCTGGATGCAGCGCATCGCGCAGGACTGGCTGGTGCTCGCCGTCCTCACCCGTCACAGCGCCAGCGCGATGGGTGTGGTGGTGGCGCTCCAGTTTGCGCCGCAACTGTTGTTCCTGCCGTGGACCGGCTACGCCGCCGATCGTGTCGACTTGCGCAAGCTGTTGATCGCGACGCAGGCCGCGCTGGGGCTGCTGGCGCTGGGTCTCGGACTGGTGACGGTCCTGGGTTTGGTCAGGCTTTGGCAGGTGGACGGATTTGCATTCCTGCTCGGTTGCGTCACCGCGTTCGATGCGCCGGCGCGGCAGGTGTTCGTCAACGAACTCGTGGGCGAATCGCAGCTCGCCAATGCGGTGGCGCTCAACTCAATCTCGTTCAATGCGGCGCGGATGATCGGGCCGGCCGTGGCCGGACTGCTGATCGCGGTGGTCGGCAGTGGTGGGGTGTTCCTGATCAACGCCGCCTCGTTCGCGGCCGTGCTGGGTTCGCTGGTGCTGCTGCGGGTGGACAGGTTGCACCGGGAGGAACGCGCGTCGCACAAGGCCGGCGGCTTCGCCGAAGGTTTTCGCTACGTCTGGCAGCGCGCCGACTTGATGACGGTGTTGGTGATGCTGTTCCTGATCGGCGCTTTCGGCCTCAACTTTGCCATCTACATATCGACGATGGCGCTGACGGCGTTCCACGGCAACGCGAGTTTGTATGGCCTGCTGACCTCCGCGTTCGCGATCGGCTCGGTCAGTGGCGCCTTGTTCTCCGCGCATCGCGAGCGTCCGAGCATGAAATTGCTGGGCGCGTCCGCCGCGATATTCGGCCTGGGCTGCGCACTGGCGGCACTGGCGCCGGATACGGTCCTGTTCGCCGCTGCGCTGGTGTTGACCGGATTCTCGGCGCTCGTTTTCATCACCACCACCAACAGCTTCATGCAGTTGACCAGCGCACCGGCCATGCGTGGCCGCGTGATGGCGCTGCGAATCGCGGTAGCGATGGGCGGCACGCCACTCGGTGCGCTGGTCGTCGGCTGGGTCGCGGATCACGCGGGCCCGCGATGGGGCATGGGCGTGGGTGCCGCGTCCGGCGCGGCGGCATGCCTTGTCGCGGCGCGGTATCTGCTTAACCTCAAGCACGCGCCCGTCGGAGCAAAGACCTGAGGCGCTATGTTTGTGGGATTGGGTGTTCGTCCTGCCGTAATATTTCGACAGCTCGTTCCAGCGCCACGCGCACGACTCCCGTCACGGGAAAGTCACGCCGAAGTTGAGTTGAAGGTTGGGCCGAGATCTACTCGGGTCCACCCGGTCGCAGTGCGCGAAGAACGAAATGGCGCCGAAGTCGTAGCTGCTCCGGGCCGACTATCAATCCATTGCCATGGAATTGGGCTGAGGTCTATCCAATACGTCGCGTAACGTGTTGTTTGTACGGGCATTCGCAATGGCGCTATACGGCGTGTACCGTCAAAGTTACCGCTGAACGCGCGCGACGCTCGCGGTTTTCGCGTTGTCAGCGGTTGCTTACAAGTCGGCAAGCTGGCGGCTGTCGGGACCGCCCTACGTGCCCGTGACGGCATGGATCGCAAGCAAGGTTGCGCCGATCACGAACAGCCGCACCAGGAATGCCCCCACGCTTGGCCACGGCACGCGCGCCGGTCGCAGCCCGTTGCGCCACGTCCCAGGATTCCGCCAGGCTGCGACTGCGTGCCGCAGTTCACGGCAGAGCCCATGTACGGCCCGAGTCCATGAGCGCCGTTCGCGCGCCTTTTTTAGGGGTCCGCAAAATCCGCCAAATCGTGTTCGCCCCCTTTATAGGCTGCAACAACTGCAAGATGCCGCAGTCTTCCGCGCTTCTGACGCAACCCGTTGAATCATTGCACGATTTTCGCGCCACTAGTGCCCGTGCCGAAGGTTCCAGGCCATTGATTTACTGCGGGATTCTCGCGTATCTTGTCCCCGTGGCGAAGGTGCCAAGTGTCTGAACCGCAAGGGCTTTCAGCGACATGGTAACCCGTTGACCCGGCAGCGGTTTCCAGGGGACACCTGTACCGTTTCCAGCCGTTGCTTACGGCTGGCCGGACTTTTTTTTGGTTTTTTAATCGGCACGGTCCCGCTGTGCCCGTGCCAGGCAGCGCCTAATTACGTGACGCGTCACGATTCACCCGCGTGCGCGCCGTCAGTTCCACGCCGATTCGCTGCACGGCCCGCATGTCGCCATCCTTGACGCTGGCGCGCAGTTCGTCCAGCAGCGCGTTCAACGTGGCATGTTGCGGGGTTCTCAGCGCGACGCGCTGGCGCTCGTGGCGACGTGCCCGGTATTGCTGTGCGCGTTCGGCTGTCGTCATGGCGTGCCCGTACTTCGGCGGACGCCCGGCTTTGCTTGGTGCGGTGTGTTTGCCCATGCCGCCATGCTGCCATATCGTGACGCGTCACACAATGCCCGCTCATGCCGCGTTGCCCCCATGCTGGCGTTCCTGCACTTGCCGTTCCCAGCGCCGCGATGCCCAACGCCGATACGGCACGACGAGCAACCGGCAGGCGGTGCCGTCCGCGTTCGGCAGGTCGAACCGGATCGTGTCGGCGGGGCGGAAGTTCCAGCCCGCAGCGCGTTGCGTGACGGTCAGCGCCGCCAGCACGTTATCGGGAAGTTTCGCGTTCATCGTTCGTCGCCTTTTTCGCTTGTTTCGTGCGCCGCCGTAACCCTAGAGCCTCGAATCCACGGCAACAGCCCCAAGCGTTCGCATGCGCTACCGCTTGGTAAATTCTTATAGGTGTACGCGCGGCGTAGCGGTGAAAGCCTCAAAAAGTGCCCGTATCGCTACGCGCGGCGTAGCGGTGGGGCGCTTTGCTTGTACGCGCGGCGTAGCGGTCCAGTACGCGCGGCGTAGTGGCAGATTTTTTTCGGGGCGGTCGCTGGTACTTCGGTTGCGGCACTTGCCAGCGGCCAGGCGTGATGCCCACCATTGAAGGATCGTCCAGCTTGCAAACGCGGGTGCGCGCATCAATGCAGGCGTTGACCGGCTTCCAACCCAGCGCGTAAAGGCTTGCGCCGATCAACAGGCCGCCCTGCCGTGTCTGCACCAGCAACCCGTAGTAGATCGCTTCCGATAAAAGCTCCTTGATCGTGCCCGGCGAAGTCCAGCCCAGCGGACGCAAGACCGTGATGCTTGCGGTCAGGTCGCCATTGTTGTGCGCGTTGTATTGGCTGGCCACGTCAACGATCAACGCACGACACGGCTTCGATGTTCGCGCCCAGTTCGGCGAATGGATCACTTCGCAAGGGATCAGCGCAAACCGCTGCTTGCGCTCGGCGCGGCCTTTGATCTTCCATCGTGCGGCATTCATGGCGTGCCTACCCTTTGGGTTGCCCCGGTGCCGCGTGTTGAATTGGAACGCGCAGGCGCTTCCCGTTCGGGGTTATCGCGCGACGTGGCACGCAAGCGGCGGATGGCGTCGTCATGGTGCAGCGAAGTCCAACCGTCGGGCAGCTCGTCGGCGTCGTGAGACTTGATCCATGCCGGTGCGGTGCGCGAGACGGGCCGGAACCGCCACAACGGGCAATCGGTGCATGGGCAGGCGCTTACTTGCTCTTTCCAGTTCCCGAGTGCAGCGGGATCGTGAATGCAGTCTTTGCACTTTGCGGCGATAGCGGCGCCGCGCGTCGTCGGCGCGTTCATGCCGCTTGCCCTTGGCCTTCGATGAAAGCCTGCACGTCGGCGGGACGGTATCTCACCATCCTTTTTCCAAGGGTTACCCAGCGCGGGCCTTCGCCACGCCAGCGCCAGTTACGCACGGTTTGCAGACTCGCGCCCAGCAGCGCGGCCACTTCGGAATCAGTCAGCAGGTAGCCAGCGGCGGCCTTCGCGGCTGGCGGTGTTGCGGGGTGTTCGGGTTGCATCGCGGCATCCTTAGCATTGCCCGCATGGTGTGCGGGATTGCTAGGGATGGTGCGGATTTGCGTCAGGCCAAGCCATCCAACATTTTTCGACGTTTCGGCAGAATCTTGTTAGGCCGCGCCCAACGGTGCGGACTTGCCCGAACGCCAGCGAAAACGATTAGCCAACGCCGGCGTGATGGCTTCATCTTCCAACGCGACGCGCGCCAGCGTGGCAACCTGTTCGTCAGTCAGCCGCACCGGCCATGCGTCTTCCGTCCATTCCGTAACGCGCAGGATGTAACGCGCTCTGTCCGCTTTCGCGTCGCGCGGTTTGCTTACCGTTTGGGTGGACGGGATGCCTTTATCAAGATCGGATAGCAGCATCCCTAGCAGGTTGGCAAGCGTTAGGGGCATCGTGCCGTCTTGCATGCGCGCGACCGTCCACTCTGACACTTCCCACCTATCATCCGCTTCGTTGTAAGCGCACCGCGACGTTTCGCCAGGCACGATGCGAACGCCCAACAATCCCAAAATCCAGCGCATACCGTCCAACGGAATGCACTCGATTACGTTTTCAGCGCGCAGCCCTGGCCCTTCTTCTAGCAACGCTTTCAATGTGCGCGCCGCCTTCCGCGTTGCGTTGAGCCACGCCATACGCTCCGGGTTCGTTTTCTCTCGAAATGGGTCACTAGGCGCGTGCATCATCGCAGCCGTCCACAACAATATCGCCTCTCTGCAATCCGCCTAGTCCATGCCAGCCGCACACATGGCAGCCCAAACGTCTTCCATTTGCGGATCAGCGCAAAACCGGATGTGCAGGCGCGTCAGCGGTGAATCGGGATCGGTGTCATCCTCGGCCACGCATCGATTTAGGAAACTGACAACGCCGTCAGGACAGGATGCGACTGCGCGTGAACCGTCGCAAAGCTTTCGAGTCGTTGCCATCGGCGCACCTTTCGTTGCGCCCTTTCGTGAAGTCGCCACGGCAGCGGGTGAAAGGTGGCCCCGCTTTCGGTAGCTAGCCTAGCCGTGGCGATTCGGAGTATGCGTCAGGCGCGCGCCTTGTGCTTGATCGGTACTACCTTGCTGGTGCCAGCGCGCAGCGCGTCCAGATAGTCCGCCCATGCCTGCATCATCTTGCGGCGCTCGGGCAGGAATGACGTGCGGTTGTACGCGCGCCCGTTCGCATCCTTCACGGCATGCGCGAGCTGGTGTTCGATGTAGTCGGGCCGGAAGCCCAGCCGTTCGTCAAGGATCGTGCGCGCCATCGCGCGGAACCCGTGCGCGGTGAAGGTTTGCCCGTCGAAACCCATGCGCTTGAACGCGGCATTCATCGCCATGTCACTAAGCGGTTTCTTGCGGTCGCGCGCGCCGGGGAATACGTAACGGCCCGCGCCCGTCAACGGTTGCAGGTCGCGCAGGATCGCCACGGCTTGCGACGAAAGCGGGACCAGGTGCGGCTCGCGCATCTTCATCTTGTGCGCGGGGATGTTCCACTCGGCGGCGTCAAGGTCGATTTCCGCCCATTCCGCGCTTCGCAGTTCGCCGGGCCGCACGAACACCAGCGGCGCGAGCTTCAATGCCGCCGCAACCTGATACATGCCGGTGAATCCATCAATGCCGCGCAGCAGTTCGGCGATCCGGTCGGGATCGGTGAGACTGGCGAAGTGTCCGCCCGTCGTCGGGGTCAGCGAGCCGCGCAGGTCGCGCGTCACGTCACCATTCGCGCGCCCGGTTGCCACGGCATAGCGGAACACCTGCCCGCAGTTTTGCAAGGCACGGTGCGCGGTTTCCACGGCTCCGCGCGATTCAATGCGGCGCAGTGCGGCAAGGATCGTCGGCGCGTCCAGCTTGGCAATCGGATTGCTGCCTATCCACGGGAACACGTCACGTTCAAGGCGGCGCAGCACCTTGTCGGCGTGCGACGGTGCCCAGCGGGTCGAAAACTTGGCGAACCATTCGCGCGCCACGGCTTCAAACGTGTCGGCAGCGGCGGCGGCTTCCGCCTTGCGCTTGTCGCCGGGATCGATGCCATCGGCCAACAGCTTGTGCGCTTCGTCGCGGCGCTCACGCGCCTTTTTCAGCGAAACATCGGGATAGGTGCCAAGGGACAGCGTATTGCGCTTGTGCGTGGCCGGGCGGCGATAGTCGAAGCGCCACCAGCGCGCGCCGTCGGGCTTCACCAGCAGATACATGCCGCGACCATCGGCGAGCTTGCGCGGCTTCGCATCGGGCTTGGCGTTCGCCACTGCGGAAGGGGTCAGCATGACGGTAACTCCCCTGTCGATTTGACGGTAGCTCTCGCCGCGGTTGGGCGGTTACCGTCACAGTTACCGGAAACTTTGACGGTAACTGCGGGAAGGATTATGCGCTTTGCGGGAAGTGGAAACAACAAAAAACCGCGTCACTACTCGGTTTGTAGGGTATTGCGGGAAGTTGTTAGAAGTGCAATTGGTGGAGCTGAGGGGGATCGAACCCCTGACCTTCGCATTGCGAACGCGACGCTCTCCCAGCTGAGCTACAGCCCCACGCTTCGAACCGTCTGCTGCCGACCTGCGGGGAGGGCGGCGCACCGCGCGGGCGCATTGCGCGCCAGCGAGCCGCTTATGCTAGCGGGTATGCGTTTGTTCGCCAAGCTTTCCGGCGCGCGCATTCAGCCGGGCAGCAGTGGGGCCAGTTCCGGTTCCAGCAGGCTGGTGCGCCAGCCCTGCAGCGGTGCAGGCCAGATGCGGGTCACCGCGAATTCCTCGATCAGGCGGCGCGGGCAAAGCAGCCCCGCTGGCAAGTCCAGCTTTGCGGCGACCGCATGAACCACGGCGCGCATCGCATCGACGGCGCGCTTGGCTTCGCCCCTGGGGGTCGCCGGAATGGGTGCCAAGCTCGCCAGCTCTTCCGGCGTCGCGGACTGCTGCAGCAGTCCGAGCAGTTCGGCGCGTTGCGGACCGCGCAAGGCGCGCTGTCCCTTGACGCAGTCGAACAACACCTGCGCGGTAGCCGGCGGTTGTTGCGACAACGCCAGCGCATGCGCGTCGTCGAGAATCCACGGACGCGGCCGGTCGAGCTTGCGCGCGGTTTCATCGCGCCATAGCAGGACGCGCTTCAGCCTGGCCTGGACTTCCGGTGGCCAATCGGCCGCGCCGGGGAAGCCGCGTTGTGGTTGCGTTTCGATGCCGCTGCGCGGACGCTGTGCGAGTCGGCTGCAGTCCTCCGCGTGCCAGGTGCTGCGCCCCCGCCGCCGCAGCTCGACCGACAACTTTTCGTGCAGTGCCGCGAGATGGGCAACATCCTTCGCTGCGTAATCGAGCTGGCTTTCCGTGAGTGGACGTTGCAGCCAGTCCGAACGGGTTTCATCCTTGGGAATATCGATGCCCAGTACACCTGCCACCAATCTCTGATAGCTGAGGCCGGGCCCCATGCCGCACATCGCCGCCGCAATCTGCGTGTCGAATAGGTCAAGCTGGACATCCGAAAGCAGCGGCGCCAGCGCCTCCAGGTCTTCGCCGGCGCTGTGCATCACGCACAGGCGCCCCCCGACCAGCATGCGCAGGTCGGCGCGTGCGTCATACGCCAGCGGATCGATCAGCCAGCACGCTTCACCGTACGCGGCCTGCACAAGGGCGAGCTTGGGGTAGAAGGTGTTGCGGCGCATGAACTCGGTGTCGAGCCCGAGCACATCATGGCTGGCTGGCGACGGCAACACGCCGGCGCGGTCGATCCAGCGCGGGTTCGTGACTTGCGGCTGCCCTGTTGGCTGGTGTTCCATTCGGCGTCGGTTTGCTATCGTGAACCGCACACGATAACACCCAGCCGCCGCGTACGCATGCCGAAACCGCAAACCATCACCCGTCAACACGCGATCGGCGGCGCGGTCGGCGTGCTGCTGCTGGTCTTTGCGCTGGTCTATCGCTTTTTTCCCGAGGCACTCAAGGTCGAGCCCACGATCCTGAAATCGCGTCCGGTCGCGGTGACGCATGTGTCAAAGACGTACGCGCGGCCGCCGCGCCAACTGACGCCGGCCGAATCCGAACTCAATGCCGGCCCGCCGATATCACTTGCACCTGCTTCGGTGATCGCCGCGCGGGGGAAGGAAAATGCCTTCGGCGCCCGCGCGGGCAAGGGCAAGGTCGCGCAGTTGCTCACGGCAGCCGGCAAGGCGGCGCGTGCCGGCAACCTGATCGGCTCCGGCGCCGACAGCGCGATCACACTGGTGCTGCAAGCGGAGCAGGAAGCGCCGGATGATCCCCACGTCAAGGCCGCGGTGTCGCTGCTGCACGCGCGCCTCGTCGCCAACGCACAGCAGTCCCTCGCGTCCGGCGACCCCGACGCCGCCCGTGCCAACCTCGATGCGCTGAAACGCTTGCCAGGGCCGCAGGACGATCTGGCAACCCTGGCCGCGCGGATCGACGCGGCCGGCAAGGTCCAGCCGTTGCTGGAACAGGCGAGCGAGCTGGTGCAGAAGGGCAAGCTCGAAGGGCGGGGCGAGGACACCGCGCTCGCGGTGTATCGCAAGGTGCTGGCGCTCGATCCTGAAAACGTGGTGGCGCGCCAGGGGCTGCAACGCGTGCAGCAAGCGGCGCTGGACCGCGCCCTCACCGCCGCCGCGCAGAATGACGACACCAAGGCCGAGGCGGCGCTGGCGGATGCGGCGGCGATCCTGCCTTCTTCGTCGGCCCTCGCGGATACCCGTGCGCGCATTGCGTCGATGCGTGGCGGACGCGCCGACAACCTGATGAACCAGGCCGAATCGGCGCTGGATGCCGGGAATCTCGATCTGGCGCAGCGCCTGGCGGAACAAGCCGCGGCGCTCGGCGCTTCCGCGGATGCATTTCTCGCGAAAGTGAAGAATGCCAGGGAGTACGCGAGCTATCACCCCGGACAGGTCTTCACCGACCATTTCCTGGACATCTATGGGCAGGCACCCGCGATGGTGGTGATCCCGAAGGGCAGTTTCCTGATGGGCGCGCCCCCGCGCAGCCGGGTGCAGTCCGGCGCCGAACAGCCGCAGCATGAAGTGACGATCGCCAAGGGTTTCGCGCTGGCACGCGCCGAAGTGACCGTCGCCGAGTTCCGCGCGTTCGTGCAGTCCTCCGGCTACGTGCCGGACTCGGACCGCCTGGGTGGCGCTTCGGTATATGACGAGACGAATGGCCGGATGCAGATGCGCACGGGCGTCGACTGGCAGGACGGTTACGCAGGCGAGCGCGCCAAGGACAACGACCCCGTCGTCAACGTGTCGTGGAACGACGCCCACGCGTATGTCGAATGGTTGTCCAGGCACACCGGAAAGCACTACCGGCTCGCGACGGAGGCCGAGTACGAGTATGCCGAGCGCGCCGGCACCACCACGTTGTACTGGTGGGGCGACGGCACGCCCAGGCAAAAGGTCGAGAACCTGACCGGCAGCGGTGATCGTTCGCCCGCGCATCGCAGCTGGGCCAATGCGTTCCAGGGCTACAGCGACGGCTACTGGGGGCCCGCGCCGGTGATGAGCTTCCTGCCCAATCCGTTTGGCCTTTACGACATGGACGGCAACGTTTCCGAATGGGTTGCCGATTGCTGGCACGAGAACTATGTGCGTGCGCCCGCCGACGGCAGCGCGTGGATCAATCCGGGTTGCGACATGCGCGTGATTCGCGGCGGGTCGTGGGGCAGCGCGCCCGACCAGGACCGCTCGTCGTTCCGGATGGGAGCTGTCGCCGATTCGCGCAGCGGCCGCGTGGGATTCCGGGTGGCGCGCGATTTGTAAGTTTGCGGTCGCCTCATGCGCAGGCGTGCAGCGCGTTGCGCAGCTCCGGCAGATAACCCGCGCCGAACAGGTTGACGTGGTTCAGGAGATGGTAAAGGTTGAAGAGCGGCCGGCGCTGACGCCAGTCGCGGCGCAATGGCGCGTGTTCCGCGTAGGCATCGAAGAAGCTGATCGGCGGTGATCCGAACAGCGTCAACATCGCGAGTTCCGCTTCGGCCCAACCGTAATGCACTGCTCCGGCGTCGATCAGCGCCGGCGCACCATCGCCACAGGCGTGCAGGTTGCCGGACCACAGGTCGCCATGCAGCAGTACGGGGGGCATGCCGGGAACCCGTTCGCGAAGCTGCGTGCAAAGACGCTCGATCGCGGCGGCGTCAGCCGGTCCGACCAGGCCGCCATCGCGCGCGTGCCGCATCTGCGGCAGCAGGCGTCGTTCGGCGAAGAATCGCCAGCCATCGACATCAGGTGTGTTGTCCTGCGGAGAATCACCGCAGAAACCGTCGTGATCGAACCCGAACCATGCACCCGTGACGGAATGCTGACGCGCGAGGCCCGCGCCGGCACGTTGCCAGTAATCGGCGGCGCGCGGACCGTCGCCGAGATCTTCGAGCACGATGCAGGTTGCGCGAACCTCGAACACGTCCGGCACGCGCAGTGCATCGGCTGCGCGCAGGGCGGCGAGGCCGCGCGCTTCGGCGGCGAAGAAACCCGCCGGCGCACTACGACGCGACTTCACGATCACGCGCCGCCCGTCCGCTTGCGTAGAACGATGAATTCCGTCGCTGGGGCGATTGCTCAAAACAGGCGTGCCCAGGTGCTGAAACGACGCGAGGTTTCGAGTGCAAGTAGTTGGTGCCGAAGGAGGGACTCGAACCCTCACGCTTTTAAGGGCGGCGGATTTTGAGTCCGCTGCGTCTACCGATTCCGCCACTTCGGCGACGGGCCGCAAAGTATGCGGGAGCATCGCCGGAATGCCAAGCGGCGCTTCCGGGCCGCGATGCGATCAGGCATGAATCGCCGCCGACTGGCCATTGAGACGTCCCGAGATGTTGACGGCGCATTTACACCTGGCTCCACATGATGGACGTCGACGTGCGGGGCGCGAAACACCGGCGCGCGTCGTCCGACGACAAGGAGAGTCCTCATGCGATCACTTACCCTCGTTTTCAGCAGCATGGCCGCCCTCGGCATGGCCGCAGGTGCTTTCGCACAGAACGCACCCACCACCAATCCTCCAACCAGGCCCGCGACTTCGACCGCCAACAAACCCGCCGGGCAGCTTGGCAACTCCGGCGGCGGCTTGAGCATGCACATGACGCCTCGCGAGGCGCGCATGGCGTTCCGGAACATGGATACCAACCACGACGGATACCTGGACAAATCGGAGTTCATGCGCAACGGCGACAGCGGGCAACGCTTCGCGGGCTGCGACACCAACCATGACGGCAAGCTTTCCGAAGCCGAATACGTGGCGTGTTCGCAACGTCCGCCGACCAGCGGAGAGGCAGAGGATGGGCAGGGTCATTGAGCAGGCGCCACGGCGCTGTGGCTGAGGGCCCGCGGTCTGCGCTGGCGCCTCAGTTGTCCAGCGAGAGCTTGCGCTCGCCGCGTGCGTACCACTCACCGCCGGTCGGCTCGAACACCGAACAGCGCGTCATGCGCTCCTGATAAATGTGCACGCTGATCGCCAGATCGGTATCGCTGGCGTTGCAGATGGTGTGGTGCTCGTGCGGCGGGATGAGGCTGCCTGCTGATCCCGCACCGGCCTGGATCACGCCCGCAGGGACGAAGCGGTAGCGGATGCCCTCGTGTTCCCGCATTTCGTACTGCACGACCTCCAGCGCGCCCTGCCACACGCCCTCGACGCACCACATGCCGGCGTGGTCGTGGATCGGCGTGCCCTGGCCCGGGTTCCAGGTCATCGCGATGACGCAGTAACCGTGCTCCGGGCTGCAATACAACTCGCGCCGCGCGTAATGTTCGGCGCAGCCCTCGAATACGCAGTCGGGCAGGCGCACCTCGCCTGCGTGGATCGCGTCGCACAGCGCCGAGCGCAACGCGCGCATCGTGCTCACGGTATCGCCCGCGCTGACGGCCGCGTCGAAGGCTCGGATCAGCTTGTCGCGTCCGGGAAATGGCATGTCCATCGCATAAGCATATAACCACCCTGCATGTGGAGGGAAAACGATGCCCCGGATTGGCGTCGCTGCGTCGATCCTTCGAGCTACAGGGTTCCCATGAACGCGCCGATCGCGGCGCCGAAGCGGCCGGTATCGACCAGGAAGGCGTCGTGGCCTTGCGGCGAATCGAGCCCGACGAACGTGGTGTCGGTGCCGGTCGCGCGCAGGTCTTCCGCGAGCTGTTGCTGCTGTTCCAGCGGAAACAGGATGTCGGTTTCGACGCCGATCACCAGTGCGCGTTCGAGCTTCATCTTCGCCAATGCATTGCGCACCGCGGTCGCAGGGTCGGGTGCGCCGCCGTATTCGGCGAGGTCGAACCAGTCCGACGCGCGCGACAGATACAGGTAGCAGTTCGGATCGAACGAGCGCGTGAAGCGACGCGCGTGCGCATTCAAGTAGGACTCGATTTCGAACTCGGCGCCGAACGGTTCATCTTCGCGCTTGTCCGGGTCGAGCCGGATGCGTCCGAAGCGTCCACGCCATTCCAGCGCCGAGCGGTAGGTGATGACGCCCAGCTTGCGCGCGATGTTCATCCCCGTTTCGGGATAACGGGCATCGTCGTAATGGCCGTCGTTCCAGTTGGGATCCAGCCGGATTGCTTCGCGCTGTAGCGAGCGGATCGCGATCGCGAACGGCTGCGCGCGCGGCGCGGTGCACACGCTGACGTGCGCGCGTGCGAAGCCCGCATGCTGCGCCAGTCCGCCCAACGCGGCCATGCCGCCCATCGAGCAGCCCACCAGTGCCGCCAGGCGCTCGATGCCGAGGCCGCGTGCGAGTTCGATGGCGGCGTTGCCGACGTCTTCCAGCGACAGATCCGGAAATTCCAGACGCCAGGGTTCGCCGGTAGCCGGATTGGTCGACGCCGGTCCACTCGAACCCTTGCAACTGCCGAGTGAATTCACGCAAATGACAAACCAGCGGTCGGTGTCGATCGCCTTGCCGGGCCCGACGATGTCTTCCCACCAGCCCGGCGATTCGTCGATGGCGTTGCGCGCGGCGTGTGCGCTGGGCGAAAGTCCGGTCAGGATCAGGACCGCATTGTCGCGTGCGTCGTTCAGCGCGCCCCAGGTCTCGTAGGCGAGCCGCCCGCCGCGCAGTTCGCCGCCACGTTTCATCCTGAAGGGCGAGGGCAGGGCGAAGTACTGGCGGGCGTCGGCCATGGCGGTCTCATAGCGAAGCAGAATCCGCAAGGGTAACGAGCATGATGGCCATCGCCAAGAATCACATCCCCCGCGCGCTTCGCGCGCGACCCCCTTCCTGGGGAAGGAGGTGATCGCATTTGCGCTCTTCCCGAATCCCGAATCCCGAATCCCGAGTCCCGGCTTTCAATCCACCTTGTCGATCGTCAGCGCGACCGGTGCGCGTGAACGAGTAGCGACTTCTACCGGCGCGGATTCCAGATCGCCGGCCTGTGGCATCGCGTTGCCGGAAGCGCTGATGCGCGCGACCACGTTGACCTTAGCGAATTTCGAGAGCGCCAGCGCGGGCGTCATCGCCATTGCATCGGTGAGGGTGACTTTCGCGGGTAGCGCGGATGCATTCAACCGCGCCACGGCGAGCGGCATCGGCGGCCCGTCCACCGCGCGCGCGAACACGAACAAGGTGTCGCCGGGTTTTACCCTGGCCGTGAGTTTCGGATCCAGCTTGACCATGACAGTCAATGCAACGTTGTTTGCAGAAGTCGAAGACGCAGGCGCTGCCGGCGTGGGATCGGCAGCCGCCAGCATCGCGCCTTGCCCATTGCCGGCACGCGTCTCGGCTTCCGTCAGTTCCTGTTGCACGGTCGCGGCGACCTTCGAGCCGGCCGGCAGCAGTGGCAGCAGCACCTTCCATTGCTTCGCCGCGTCGGCGTACTGCTGGCGCTGGAAGTCGCTGACGCCGAGCAACCACAACGCGCGCTGGTGGGTCGGGTTGATCTGCAGCGCGCGTTGCAATGTCGCGCGCGAGGCATCGTCGATGTGGTGCGAGGGATCGGTTGCCGCCTTCGCTTCGACCCACGCGACCATCGCGTCCGGATCGTCGGGCTGCAGCTTCAGCAGATGATCCAGTGCATCCAGCGCCTGTTCTGGCTGGTCGAGCGCCGAATACGCCTGCGCCAGCAGCGCCCAACCCTGCGCGTCGTCGGGCTTGCGTGCGAGGCTTGCCTGCAGTTGCTGCGTCGCATCGACGAGCGTTGCGCGGTTGTCGGCCGGAGCGGCCTGCAGCGCCTGCGGGGTTCCGATGGCGAGATACATCGCCAGCACCACGGGCGGTGTCGCGAGCGCCAGCAGCAACGCGAGCACGAACGGCGCGCGTGGTCGGCCCTCGCGGCGCGCGCTGCGCAACATCGGCACCAGCACGCAGGCCAGCGCGACCACCACCATCACGGCGGCGATGACGAGAAAGCGGGTGATCACCAATCGTCTCCGGGTTCCTCGGCGATCGCGTGGGCCGGACGCGTGCGGCGGCGCAGCAGTATCACCACCACGATGCCGCCTGCGAGGAGGATCGCGGGTGTGCCGAACCACAGCGCGATCGTGCTGGACGCGAGCGGCGGGTCGTAAAGGATGAACGTGGAATAGCGGGCGACCAGCCAGTCCTTGATCTCCCTGTCGCTTTTGCCTTCCTGCATCATGTCGAAGATCTGGCGTCGCAATTGCCTGGCGAAATCGGCGTTGGAGGCGAGCAGGCTCTCGTCCTGGCACACCATGCAGCGCAATTCGCGCGTCAGGTGCTGGAAACGGACACGCTCGGCGTTGCTCTGGAACGGCAGGGGATCGATCGCGAATGCGCTCGCGCTCAGCGTCAGCGCAAATGCAAGCAAGGCCGCGGCAAGCACATGCTTGATGTGGTGCAACCTGCTTTTCCCCTCTCCCTCCGGGAGAGGGTGCCCCGCAGGGGCGGGTGAGGGTTCGGTCACGCGTGAGCTCGAAGCCAAGCGCGAATCCGTACCCTCACCCCTGCCCCTCTCCCGGGGGGAGAGGGGTTCCAACCATGCGAGCAGGCGCTTCATGTGCTGCCCTCCTGCTCCAGTGCGCGGATCTTCGGCTCCAGATCCTTCGCGATCACCTCGGGTGTCAGCGGCCCGATGTGCTTGTAGCGGATGATGCCTTTCGCATCGATCAGGTAGGTTTCCGGCGCGCCGTAGATGCCGAAGTCGAGCGACGTGTTGCCCGACTGATCGGTGATCACCTCGTGGTAGGGATCGCCGTGTCGCTGCAACCAGGCCCGCGCATCCTGCGGCGCGTCCTTGTAGTCGTAGCCGATCAGCGGGATGCCGAATTTGTCGCGATACGCCATCAGCGTCGGGTGCTCGTCGCCGCAGGCGTAGCACCAGCTTGCGAACACGTTGATGAGATACGGCTTGCCCA
Organism: Gammaproteobacteria bacterium; assembly: GCA_021324095.1. Taxonomy (GTDB): domain Bacteria; phylum Pseudomonadota; class Gammaproteobacteria; order Xanthomonadales; family Rhodanobacteraceae; genus 66-474. Next base: position 64,390 of record JAJPJT010000092.1, on the reverse strand, counting down.
GCATGTCCGCCTTGGTGAGGAATTGCGTCGGATGTTCGAGCCGCGGCAAGCGGAAGGCCGGCGCCGGCTTGTCGATGAGCGGGCTCGGCACGAAGCGCGCGTCGTGGGTCTGGTTCCAGACCAGCCCGACCACGAAGAACGCCACCAGCGCCGCGAAGACGATCAGCGGTACGAAGCGCGTGACGGGCTTGCTTGCAACCTCGTTCACGCCTCACCTTCCGCCAGCTTGCGCGGCGCTTCGGGTTCGGGCGTCGGACGCACGGTTTCGGGTTCGACCGCGCGCTTCAGGCGGAAGCGCTTGTCGAGGATCACCACGAACCCGCCCAGCATCATGCACACGCCGCCGCCCCAGATCCAGCGCACGAAAGGCTTGTCATAGACGCGCAGCGACCACGCGCCAACGTCCTGTCCTGAGCCTGTCGAAGGGCCGATCGGATCGCCGAGCGACACGTAGAGATCGCGGAACACGCCGGCCTGGATCGCGGCTTCGGTCTGCACCTGGCCGCCGACGTAGGTGCGCTTCTGCGGGTGCAGCGTCACGACTGGCTTGCCGTTGCGCGTGATCACCACGGTGCCTTGTTGCGCGGTGTAATTCGGGCCCGGCGTTTCGGCGACGCCGTTGAAGCGGAAATCGTAGGCGCCCACGTGCACGCTGGCGCCCGGTTTCATGCTGACGTCCTGCTCGACGCTCATCGAGCGCGTCAGGATCGCGCCCGCGATGAACACGCCGACGCCGAAGTGCGCCAGCATCATGCCCAGCATTTCGAACGGATAACGCTTGCCGCGTGGTGCTTCGCGCCAGCGCTTGATCGCGAACAGCGCGACGCCCGCGATCACCCACGTCGCCGCGGCCACGCCCAGCAATTCGTACCAGGTGCGTGCGCCCACGATGAAACCGGCGATGCCGGCCGCGACGGCGAGCGCGACGATCCGGATCAGCGCGTTGCGCCACACCTTCAGGTCGGCCTTGCCCCAGTGCGATAGCGGTCCGAACGGCAGCGCCAGCACCAGCGGCGTCATCAGGATCAGGAACAACGGACCGAAGTAGGGCGGTCCAACCGAAATGCGCCCGATGTTGAGCGCTTCGCCGACCAGCGGGTACAGCGTGCCGAGCATCACCATCGCGCAGGCGACGGTGAGCATGAGATTCCCGACCAGCATCATGGTTTCGCGCGAAGCCAGCGCGAACGATTTGCCGCCGGTGACCTTCGGGGCGCGCAGCGCGTACAGCAGCAGCGAGCCGCCGACCACCACCGCGAGGTACACGAGGATGAACACGCCGCGCGCGGGCGCGAACGCGAAGGCGTGCACGCTGGTCAGCAGGCCGGAGCGCACCAGGAAAGTGCCGAGCAGCGAGAACGCAAACGCGAAGATCGACAGCAGCAGCGTCCACGCGCGCAGGCCGTCGCGCTTGTCGGTGATCGCCTGCGCGTGGATCAGCGCGGCGCCGATCAGCCATGGCATGAAGGAGGCGTTCTCGACCGGGTCCCAGAACCACCAGCCGCCCCAGCCGAGTTCGTAATACGCCCATGCGCTGCCGGCGACGATCCCGACCGTGAGGAACGCCCACGCCGCGTTGGTCCACGGCCGCGACCAGCGCACCCAGGTCGATTTCAGCTCGCCACCCAGCAGCGACGCGATCGCGAACGCGAAGGCGACGCTGAAGCCGACATAGCCCATGTACAGCAGCGGCGGATGGAAGACGAGCCCCGGATCCTGCAATACCGGATTCAGGTCCGCGCCGTTCGGCGGCGCCGGCATCAGCCGCAGGAACGGATTCGACGTCGTGATCATGTACAGCAGGAACCCGAACGATACGAATCCGAGCACGCCGATGACGCGCGAGAAGAACGCTTCCGGCAGCTTGCCGCCGAAAACCACGATCGCGACCGACCACACATTCAGGATCAGCATCCACAGCAGCAGCGATCCTTCGTGCGCGCCCCACACCGCCGACAGCTTGTAGAACCACGGCAGCGACAGGTTCGAATTCTGCGCGACGTAGGCGACCGAAAAATCATTGGTCCAGAATGCCCACGTGAGGATGCCGTACGCGAGCGCGATGAACACAAGTTGGCCGATCGCGAGCGTGGGCGCCGTCGCCATCAACGGCTTGCTGCCGCGCCACGCACCGATGATCGGCAGCGCGCATTGCAGCGCCGCCAGCAGCAGCGCGAGGATCAGCGCGAGCTGGCCGAGTTCGGGGTTCATGACAGCGGGGGGCGGGGGATGGGTAGTGTGGGCGCACGGACGATCGCTGGTTCATGCGTGTCAGATTGAAAGAAGCCGGTAGCTTCTGCCAAAACGTGCAGGTGCATGGGAAGCTTCATTTCTGCGCCCCCGCGACCCGTCCCCCGTCCCCGGTTTTGTGCTCTTCCTTGGCCTTCGCGATCGCCTGCGCGACCTGCGGCGGCATATAGGTGGCATCGTGTTTGGCAAGCACCTTGGTTGCGACGAAAGTGCCGTTTTGCATCGTGCCAGTGGTGATCGTACTCTGGCCCACGCGGAACAGGTCGGGCAGGATGCCGGTGTAGGTCACCGGAATGTTCTGGAAACGGTCGGTGATCACGAAATCGGTGGTGAGCGTGCCCGGCACGCGGTGTACGCTGCCTTCCTTGACGATGCCGCCGAGCCGGAACGGATGGCCGTTCGGCGCCTTGCCGGCGTCGACTTCGGTGGGCGAGTAGAGATACGTCATGTTCCGTTGCAGCGCGAACACCGACAGGCCGGTCGCGATCGCGACCGCGCCGAGGATCAGCAGCGTGACGATGAGGCGCCGCTTGCGGACGGGATTCATGTCGTGACCTCCGCGCGGGCCGCGCGCGCACTGCGCGTGCGCTCGCGGGCGATGCGGCCGCGCAGTTGGCGCGTCAGCCGGCGCCGGCGCAGCGCCGGAGCAAACCAATCCCACGCCAGCACGATGAAGAACACCGCGTAGGCGGGCCAGACGTAAACGGCATAGCCGCCCATTGCGAAAAATTGCGTCATGTCACTTCCTCGCAATGGCAAAGGGGAGTGTGCGGCAACGCAATGGAATGCATGCCTCCACAACCCCCGACGATCCCGCGAGGGATCGTCCGCCCCCTTGACTCAAGGGGGCAGGCAGAGCCGGCAATCGGGAGAATGCTGGACGTCATCGACTTGTATCCGTCACCAGCTGCCGCACCCACTGCTTGCCGCTTTCCAGCGACAGCAGGCCCGTGCGTGCACGGCCGAGGATGCTCGCGAAGAAATACAGATGTGTCGCCAGCGCCATCACCAGCAGCGGCCACAGCATCGAAGGTGCGATCGAGGAATGCCCGAACAGATTCACCGTGCTGCCCTGGTGCAGCGTGTTCCACCACACCACCGAGTAATGCACGATCGGCAGGTTGACGATCCCGACCAGCGCGAGCAGCGAAGCGGCGCGCGCACCGCGGCGGCGATCCTCGAAGGCGTTGTAGAGCCCGATCACGCCGAGGTAGAGGAAGAACAGCACCAGTTCCGACGTCAGCCGCGCACCCCAGGTCCACCACGTGCCCCACATCGGCTTGCCCCACAGCGAACCGGTCAGCAGGGTGATGAGCGTGAACGCCGCGCCGATTGGCGCGCATTCCATCGCGATCACTTCCGCCAGTTTCACGCGCCAGACCAGCGCGACCAGGCCGGCAATCGCCATCGCGGCGTAGATGAACAAGCTCATCCATGCACTGGGCACGTGGATGAAGATGATCCGGTACGCGTCGCCCTGCTGGTAGTCCGGCGGCGCCAGCACCAGCCCGCCGTAGAGACCGATCACCGCGCAGACCAGCGCCGCCGCCATCAGCCATGGGCGCACATTGCCTGCAAAACGGTAGAAGTTCGGCGGCGAACCGAGCCAGTGAATAAAATGGGGAACATAGCTGCGTGACATATTTCTGAACCCGGGGTGCTCAGGGACGCGTCCCCATTTCCAGGCACGTTCCCCCACAACCCCCGCCTGACCGTTGCGCAGCAACGGTCAGGCCGCCCCCTTGACTCAAGGGGGCAAGCGTGTTGGTCAGCAGTGCGACGGAGGTTTTCATCACGACTCAACCGCGATTCGCAGGGCTGCCGCGCATGCGAGCGGTGCCAGCACGATCGCCAGGACCAGTGCCGCGGCCAGCCACGTCAGCGGGGCGAGGTACGGCATGCCGGATTGCGCCGCGGCAATGGCGCCGGCGGCAAATATCACCACCGGGACCACCAGTGGCAGCAGCATCAATGCCAACAGGATACCAGAGCGGCGCGCCCCTGCCGCCAGGGCCGACAACACGGCGCCCAGCAGCGCGATAAGCGGGGTCGCCAGCAGCAGTGTGACGATCAATATCGGCAGCACTTTCATGGGCAGGTCCAGCAGCGCTCCCAGCAGCGGCATCACGACGATCAATGGCAGGACCGTGGTGATCCAGTGCGCGATGACGCGGGTCAAAGCCAGCAGCGCCAAGGGCTGCGGCGCCAGTAGCCATTGTTCGAGGGTGCCGTCCTCGAGGTCCGCGCGGAACATCGCTTCCAGCGCAGGCAGCATCGCCAGCACCACGATCACCAGCAGCACGCCGCCGGCGATGCGGCCGAGCAGTTCGGGTTCCGGTCCCAGTGCGAACGGAAACAACGCCGTCACGATCACCGCGTACAGCAGCGGCAGGAACAGTTCGCCGCGGCGCCGCCACGCCAGCACGAAATCGCGACGCAGCAACGCGCGGCAGGCGCGCCACGTGCCGGGCCGCCGTGACGAACGCGCAACGGCCGTAACGTCCATCGTTCCCGTGCCGCGGTCCACCGTTTGCGTGAGGCTGGCCATGTTCAAAAGCCATCGGTCCGCGAAGGACGCGAAGAAGCGCGAAGAAAAACAAAAAAGCTGTTCTTTGCGTTCTTCGCGTTCATTGCTTTTGCTCTTGTGCTCAGGCGACAAGATGAATGTGCCGCGCGTTCGGATCGGCAAAGCGCACCGCGCCGTGGCTGGTCACCAGCGCTGCACCGCCCGCACGACAATGCTCGGCGACCAAGTGATTCACGAGATCGATCCCGTACCGGTCGAGATTGGCGTAGGGTTCGTCCAGCAGCCAGATATCGCCCGGCAGCAGCCGCAGGCGCGCGAGCCCCACGCGCTTTTTCTGGCCGGCGGAAAGCGTGCGCAACGGCTCGTCGATCCAGGCTTCGATGCCTACCGCTGCCATGGCAGTGTCCGGATTCTGTCCCGCGCGCGTGCCGTACAGGCCTGCGAGGAACGCAAGATTTTCTCGCGGGCTCAGCGACTCGTTCATCCCGGTGCGGTGGCCCAGCCACAGCACGCGGCCGTTGCGCGCGTCGCGCGACGCCGGAATTCCGTCGAAGCGGATGTCGCCCGAACTCGCCGGCAGCATGCCCGCCAATACCCGCAACAGGGTGGTCTTGCCCGAGCCATTGTCGCCTTCGACCAGCACGGTCTCGCCGCGGCCCAGGCTGAAGTTCAGCGGTCCGAACACGGGCTCGTCGTTGCGCGAAAACGCGAGCCGGGACGCCGAAAGCAGCGGCGCGGCGGGGGCGTGAGGCGGGGTCATGGTGTGCAACTGCCTATTGTCCCAGCGCCGCTGGACAGTGTCCACGCAGGAACGCGGCCAGGGACAAATGGCAACCCGATCGCCGCGGTTCAAATCAGATCGTGCAATTCCGCGGGCCCCGCACCGATTCCGCGCACGACGCCCAGCTGGCCGAACCGCTGCGCCATCGCGTCAAGTTGCGCCCAGGCCATGCCGGGCACGAACAGGCTGGACTCGCGCCAGCCGCCGGTGCCCACGCCGACCCCGCAGTAGTAGCGGTAATGGCCTTCCTTCAGTTCATCCCGCAGCCGCTGTTGGCGAATCCGGTTGACGGCGTGCTGGAGGCGCACACCTGCAGGGTTCCATGCCGTGAGATAGCCCCAGGGATCGTCGGCGCCCCTCAGCAAGGCCAGCAGCGGCGCCGGCAGCGGTCGCCCGCAGCGGATGCTGGCATAGCCACCGTGCGGCAGCCGCACGCGGTAATCGGTTTCCGTCCAGGCGCGGCGGATCGATTCGGGCAATGGCATGTGGTCACGCGTCTCGTGGCAGGGGCGGGAGAACGGCTCGCGCGTGCGCGGCGGCCGCGTCGAGATCGATGCCTTCCATGCTGGTATGGCCCTCCAGCAACGATTCCACCAGGGCGGTTTGTTCGCGATCGCGCGCAACGCAGGTCGCGTAGGGCAGCGAGGTGAAACTGACCATCCGGTATCGTGACATGAAATGCGCGGGCGCGCGTTGCGTCAGCGCCGCCGCGAGTTCCCGTTTCAGGAGGTAGTGGGGATCGGCGACGCCGTCGCGCATTTCGACATAGTTGGCCAGCGACATCGCCGCGATCGCGTCGGTGTTGGGTTTGCGGCGTGCCTCGAACGCGGCGAACGCCGCGGCCGCATCAGCAGGCTGCGCGTCCAGCAGCGCGGCGAGTTGCGCCGCATCCTCGAACCCTGCGTTCATGCCCTGGCCGTGGAACGGCACGATCGCGTGTGCGGCGTCGCCCAGCAGCGCTGCGCGGCCATCCAGATGCCACCGGTCGAGATACAAGGTCGCCAGTTGCCCGACCGGATGTGCGCTCCAGTCTTCGTCGAACGTCGGCATCAAGGCCAGCGCGTCGGAGAATTGCTGCTCGAAAAACCTGCGTGCGGCGGCCGCGTCCGGCAGCGTGGCGAAGCTCGGAAACGGCCCCTCGTTCGGCAGGAACAGCGTGACCGTGAAATTTCCTTCCGTATTGGGCAGCGCGATGCACATGTAATGGCCACGCGGCCAGATGTGCAGGGCGTGGGGTTCGAGCGCGAATCGTTCCCTTGCCCCGCCTGCCTGCTTTTCACCCCCTCCCCCGTTCGCGGGGGAGGGTTGGGGTGGGGGTAAGACTTGCGAAGTCATCGCAAGCTCATCCCCCCTCCGCCCTTTGGGCACCTCCCCCCGCACGCGGGGGGAGGAATAAAGAGGTCGTGAACGGGGAAGGGGGTGAAAATCCCGCGAGCGGGGGGAGGGAATCAATGCAGGAATTTCAAGTTCCTTGTACCCATGCCCCAGCGGTTCGATACGTTCGCCGAGATCGATTGCCCGCGACATCGCCACGCGCAACGCGGACCCCGCGCCGTCGCAGCCCAGCAGCAGGCCGGGTCGATGCGTTCGTTCGGTCCCGTCGTGGCTCGCCAGCGTAATGGTATTTCGCGCGAAATCGGTGCCGGCGAGCGCCGCGTCGCAATGCAGCCGCGCACCCGCGCGTTCGGCGGCGTCCAGCAGCAGGATGTTCAAGCCCCCGCGCGACACCGAGCGGATCACTTCGGAGTCGTCCAGTCCGTAGCGCTGCAGGTTGGTGGAGCCGTCCAGCGCGTGCACCATGCGGCCACGCATCATCACGGCCTGTGCCAGCACGGCGTCGGCCAGTCCAGCCTGTCGCAGCGCCTGCAATCCGCGCTCGGCCAGCGCAAGATTGATCGACCGCCCGCCGAGGAAACCGTGCTCGCGAGGATCGGGCCGTCGCTCGAACACCTCGACCTCGAAGCCGCGCTGCGCGAGCAGCGTCGCCAGCAGCGATCCCACCAGTCCGGCGCCGATGACGGTGACGGGCGGACGTGCGTTCGTTCCCACCGGGTCAGCCCCTGGTGCGCCACGCGCGCACCGCCCCCGCATAGCGCAGGCAATCGGCGTAGGTGTTGTAGAGCGGGGTGGGCGCAATCCGCATCACGTCGGGTTCACGCCAGTCGCCCATTACGCCTTGCGAGACCAGGTATTCGAACAGCGATTTGCCGGCATCGCGGCCGGCGCGTACGCGCACCGAAAGTTGTGCGCCGCGGCGGCCGGGTTCGCGCGGCGTCAGGATCTCCAGCACGTCGGAAAGCTGTGTTTCGATCAGCCAGGCAAGGTAGGCGGTCAGACGCTTCGATTTCTCGCGCAGGCGCGGCATGCCCGCCCGCTGGAACAGGTCCAGCGAGACGCGCAAGGGTGCCAGCGCGAAGATCGGCGGATTGGAGAGTTGCCAGCCTTCGGCGCCGGACGCCGGATCAAATGCCGGACGCATCTCGAAACGCGTGGCTTCATTGCGGCCCCACCAGCCTTCGAAGCGCGGCAGCTTTTCGCGCGCGTGTCGCGCGTGCACGAACGCGCCCGCGACCGCACCGGGACCGGCGTTGAGATACTTGTACGAACACCACGCGGCGAAATCGCAGTCGCTGTCGTGCAGCGCGAGGTCGATGTTGCCGGCGGCATGCGCGCAGTCGAAGCCCACCATGCAGCCATGGGCGTGCGCGAGCCGCGTGATCCCCGCGATCTCGAACGCCTGCCCGGTGAGGTATTGCACGGCCGGCAGCAGCACCAGCGCGATGTGTTCGCCGCGTTCGCCGAGCGCGCGCTCGATCGCGGCCATCGATACCGTGCCGCCGGGCTCGTCGGCGTCGAGTTCGATCAGCGCCTCGGCCGGATCGTGGCCGTGGAAACGGATCTGGGATGCCGCGAGATCGCGGTCTGATGGAAAAGCGTTGGGTTCGATCAGGATCGCGTGGCGCTGCGGCGTCGGGCGATAGAAGCTTACCAGCAGCAGGTGCAGGTTTACGGTCAGCGAGTTCATCGCGACCACCTCTGTGGGTTCGGCGCCCACCACTTCTGCGAGGCCGTCACGGACTTCCTTGTGGTAAGGCAACCATGGATGCCGCGCGTGCAGATGGCCTTCCACGCCGAGCCGCGCCCAATCATCCAGTTCGTCCAGCAATGCTTGGCGCACGCCGCGCGGTTGCAGGCCCAATGAATTGCCGACGAGATAGGTCTGTTCGCCGTCGGCGTGCGGCGGAATCAGGAATTCACCGCGGAAGGCGCGCAGCGGGTCGTTTTCGTCCTGCTCGCGTGCCCACTCGGGCTCGGCGCGAAATCCGCTCGATAACCCCGTCATGGCGCCTTTTCAACAGCGGTCACGATCGACTGGCAGCCCGCATCGAAGGTCGCGCGCCAGTCCGGCGGCGCTGTCACCGGGCGGATGCAGCGTACCTGGATCGCGAGGTTCGAACGGTATGCGTACACCTCGGTGTATGCATTCTTCTCACGGTTCTCGGTGGCGGTGTAGCGCAGGCTCGACGTATTGCCCAAAGCCGTATCGGCGACGTAGCCGGGCAGCTTGCGGGCACGCGCGGTGCCGTCGTTGAGGAATTTCTGGAAGCCGGCGACGCCGTCGACCTGCTCGGTGGTGACGGTGATGCGCGCGAGCGCGTTGGTGTCGTCGGGATCCTTGACCTGCAGGGCGACGAACTGGCGCGGACCCTCCAGTTTCTCCATCAGCATCGGCCACGCGTCCGGCGCAGAGAATTTCACCGCGCCGTCAGACAGGGAGTAATCCGCCGCGAACGCCGCGGGCGAGAGTGCGAGTGTGCCGAGGAGCGTCAGCAGGAAAGGCGTGGTGCGGTTCATCGGATCTCCTTGTGATCGCTTGAGCAAGCCATTGTGCACGGAAGCCGCGGGGTTTTGCCCTTTGACTCAGCGGGATTATGGAGGCGTGGCGATTTTGACCGGAACAAGAGTCGACCTCTTCAACCCGGACGTTCCCCTGAAGAGAATCGTTGTTTGGAGAGTCCCAGCCATTCCAGCGCCGTCCCATGGAAGAGGCGTTCGCGCCTGCGCGGCTCGAGTTTGAGCGCGTCGATGCCGCTGCCGGGGCGTTGTTCGCCCAAGGGAAACGGGTAATCGGTTCCGAGCATCACGCGCTCGCCCCCGACCACGTCGAGAAGATAGCGCAGCGCCTCGGGGTCGTGCACGCAGGAATCGAAGAACAGGCGCTTGAAGTATTCGCGCGGCGCGCGTGCGTTGTCCACGGCCACGAGGTCCGGCCGCATCCGGAAGCCATGTTCGATGCGGCCGATGGTGAACGGGAACGATCCGCCGCCGTGCGCGAACGCGATGCGCAGGCTTGGCAGGCGTTCCAGCACGCCACCAAAAATCAGGCAGCAGGCCGCGCGCGATTGTTCGGCCGGCATGCCGACCAGCCACGGCAGCCAGTATCTCGGCATGCTGTCCTTGCCCATCATGTCCCATGGGTGGATCAGGATTGCGGCGCCGAGGTCGGCCGCGGCCTCGAAGAACGGGAACAGTTCCGGCGCGTCGAGGTTCCATGCGTTGACGTGCGAGCCGATCTGCACGCCCTGCAGCCCGAGTTGCTCGACGCAGTGCTCCATCTCCTCGATCGCGAGGCGCGGCGACTGCAGCGGCACGGTACCGAGGCCGGCGTAATGCCGCGGATACCTGCGGCACACTTCCGCCGTGTGTACATTCAAATGACGGTGCAGCTCGCGGGCCTGGTTGGGCTTGGCCCAATACGAAAACATCACCGGAACGGTGGAGATCACCTGCACGTCGACGCCGAGCTTGCCACATTCCTCGGCGCGGAACTCGGCGTCGAACGCGTTCTGCCAGATCTCGCGGAAGAATTTGTTGCCCCGATAGATGCGGTGGTGGCCGTCGGCATTCACCATCACCGGAAAACGCGCATCGCCGTATTTCTCGGCGAGATTCGGCCATTCCGGCGGCAGGATGTGCGAGTGGACGTCGATCTTCAGCATGCGGGGAGTATAAGAGTCGAGGGATGAGAGACGAGAGACGAGGGACGAGGGGGGAGACGGGAAGACGAGCAGACGAGGAGACCAAAAAATGGGAATACGAAAAGACGGGAACACGGGGTAACCCAATCGTTTGCCCCTCCGGAACGAAGGACGTCGCGCAGCGCTATTGCGTAGCCGCGGGGGAATGCACCAATCCCAAAACGTGCAGCAGGCTGTCGATGGCATCGACGATGCGGTCGCTCGCATCGAGCAGGGCGATCGCGAAGGCATCCTGATGGTCCGCAAGCGAAGTCGCGAGTGCCTCCTGCCGTGCGCGCAAGGAATGCTCGCCTCGTGGCGTTCGCGATTCGCGCAGTGCGGCGGCGGCTTCGCGCAAAGCAGCGTTGCAGGCCTGCACGAACGCATCAAGTTGCGGAATCGATGGTGCCGCGGTGCTGCCGCGTGAGGCTTCCAGCATCATCGCCGCACGGACGACCCGGTTGGCCTGCGCGACCAGCGCCTCTGCGCGCGGCAGGTTGGCGCGGCTTGCAGGTTCGTCGCGCAGGCGGTCCAGCGATGCCTGCGCGCGGCTGCGCGCCGCGCGTGCTTCGATGCGGGTGTCGCGCCGCGTCTGAGCGTCTCCCTGCAGCACGGCGGCCGTATATTCGCGATAGGCGTCGAGCATGCCGGCAAGGACATCGCGCTCGCGACCGCGTTCCCACGTCGGCCACAGCAGGTACGCGATGAGCGCCAGCGCGCTGCCCAGGACGGTATCAATGGCGCGCGCGTGCACGGAAGTTTCCGGCGGAATGCCATAGAACGACAGCAGGATCACGACCACGCCCGTGATGCAGACGACGGCGATGCCGTAGTGCACCGTCGCAAATTCGCGGTAGCCGAAACACAACACCGTCATCAGCGCCAGCGATGTCCAGAATCCGCCGAGCCCGAAGCGCAGCAGGGCCGTGGTCAGGAGCAGGCCGCCGAGCGTTCCGATCACGCGCAGCAGGCCGACCCGCCAGGTCGCGCCGAAATCAGGACGCAACACGATCGCGACGGTCATCGGCATCCAGTAGCCGCGCGACAGCGGCAGCACGCGCGACAGCGCCAGCGCGATCGCGAGGCACGTGCCACAGCGGACGGCATGGCGGCACGCGGGCGACGACAGGCGCAGGTTGGCGCGCAGGATTTCCAGCGGATTGGCGGGACGCAAGGCTGCCGGCAATTTGAACTCCGCGCGTTGTGCGCGGAGTTCGCCGCGGCTGCCGGCGGTGTCGGCGTTGCGCACCGCCGCGCGCAACTGGCCACCGAGCGCCGCAACGCGTGCAGCCGCAATGCCCAAAGTCGGTGATGGCGGCGCGGCTTCGATCTTCGCGACCGACTGCATGTACGTGTCGAGCGCGCCCTGTGCTTGCGGTGGCGCGGCCTGTTCCAGCGCGACCGCGATCGCCGTCAGCACGTCGGCCGATGAGCTGCGCGCTTCGGCCAACGTTCCGCGAAGCCCGGCTGATTCGGGCTGCGATTGCTGGTGAGCCAGCGCGAACAGTTCGAGGCGGATGCGTTCGGCCAACTCCGTCAATACGCGAAATGCCTCGACCGCACGACCGCGTGCGCGCCCCGCGCCGAACATCAGCGCCTGCAGGTCGTTGAGCGAAGGCGGCAGCGCGATGGGACTGGCACGCACGCTGTCGGTCCGCGCGAAATCGGCGAGTCCGCGAAAAGCCTGCGCCAAGGCAAGCCGTTCCGGCCGGTAGCGCTGCAGCGGCCACGCCGCGATCGCGAACAGTGTCTGCAGCACGCCGCCGGCAAAGATCAGCGCCGCGGCGGCCCACGCCTGCGCCACGGGCTGCTGTTCCGCACCCAGCACCACCAGCAGGATCATGCTGATCAGTCCCACGCGGGTGGCGTGTGGACCGACCGCGACCAGCAGCGCGGCAGCGAAGCCCCACAGCGCAAGTGCGGCCAGCAGCGCGGGCAACCATTGCCCCAGGATTGATCCCGCGAAAGCCGCGAGGCCCGCCGCCAGCGCGGCGAGCAGCATCCGTTGCACGCGCAACCGGTAGGGTCCCGGCTGGTCGGCAAACGTGGTGTTGAGCGCACCGGCGGAAATGCCGAGGCCCGCTGCGAGGTGGCCGGTCGCGGCGCCAATCGCCAGCGGCAGCACCACCGCGGCGGTGTTGCGCAGCGCCACGGTCGCGGGCACGTCGCGCGGGTTGGTGTGCACCAGCATGTGCAGGAGTGGGTATTGCTGCAGGCGTTCGGCAATGGCCATGCCGGAATTGTGCCGGCAACCCGGATCGGGCGTCGCCAAAAATCTGTTGCGAAAAGCCAGGCCAGGGAGTGGTTTGGCCATGGACGGCGGCTTTGGCCGTTCTGATGTCGATGTCCCGGGAGATCCGAGCTTTGCGGTCGTCCAGCAGCGCGGCGATCAGGGATGATCGCCATGGCAACGCTTGCATTCACCCCCATGCCCCGTTTAGGGTTCCCCTGCACGCATTGCGGCGCCGACACTGGGGGAGTGAGGCATGATCCGGATAGTGCTGGTCGATGACCATGAGTTGGTGCGTTCGGGGTTCCGTCTGATCCTTGCGGGGCAATCCGATATCGAAGTGGTGGGAGAAGCCAGCAACGCGGAGGACGGTCTGCGGCTGGTGCGTTCGGCCAAACCTGACGTCGCGCTGGTCGACGTGCACATGCCGGGCATGAGCGGCATCGAATTGACCGAGCGCGTGCAACGTGCCGGTCTGCGCACCCGCATCGTGATCCTGACCGTGGTGCAGGACGCGCAGTTTCCACGCCGGTTGTTGCAGTCGGGTGCGCTCGGCTATCTCACGAAAGGCTGCGCCGCCGACGAATTGCTGCAGGCGGTGCGCACCGTCGCACAAGGGCGCCGCTATCTCGATGCGGCCATCGCGCGCGAGATGGCGCTGTCCACCGTGGTCGGCGATGCGTCGCCGCTGGAATCGTTGGCTGCGCGCGAACTGGAAGTGGCGTTGATGCTGGCGCGGGGCATGCAGGTCAAGGACATCGCGAGCCGATTGCATCTGAGCCCGAAGACGGTGTCCACGTACAAGCAGCGGCTGTTCGAGAAACTCGACGTGCAGCATACGATCGCGCTGGCACACATGTTGTCCGCGCACGGACTGCTGGACGGCTCGGCTGTCGCACCGGGCTGACCGCTTCCACGAGACGTTTCGCCGTCGTGGGCATTGATACGCGCCCTCCCCAGCGGGGGAGGGCTGGGCTGCGGGTGCTTCAATCGCTCGGTTTGTCGTGCGGCGCCGGCGGCTGTGGCGCGGGCGAGTTCGGCAAGACCTGTGGCGTCAACATCGGCCGGATCGCGCCAGACAGGGGGTGCGGCGTGGGAACCGCCGGATGGCGTGGCAACGGCTGCGCGGCCGGCTGTGTCGACGGCGGCGCGGCAAACAGGGAAGGCGTAACCGGTTCCGGTTTGGGCGGTGGGGATGGTGGTGCGACCGGCGGTGTGACGGGCGGCATCACCGAAGGTGCTGGCGACGTCTGCGCGGGCGCGGGAGCAGTCTCGTGCGCGCTGTGAGCCCGTTCCGCCGCCTGTACCACGACCGGAGGCGGAGTTGCTGACTGCGACACGGATGCAGTGCCCACCATTACTACAGGCGGGGCAGACGGGGCAGACGTTTCGCGGTGCGGGAGTTCGGGCGCCGCGAACAGCGGAGGCGTTACGGAGGATAGATCCCGATCCCGCGGCGGCGAAGCAGGTTGGGGTTCGCTTGGCGTCGGTGCTGGTTGCGATTCGCGGGGTGGCGCGTGTTGCGGCTCCGCGTTTGCCGGAACGGCGTGTGCGGCCTTTGGCGCATGGATTTCGCCCGGCGCAGCCTGCGCGTTTGCGTGCGCGTTGCGATCGGCATCCTCATCGTCGATGTCGCGCGGCGTGCCGGGAGAAGCGCCGTTCTGCGCGGCGGCAGTCGCATGTTTGCGGCGGCGGCCGCCGCGACGGCCGCGGCGCCGTTTGCCGGTACCAGCGGCATCCGCAGCGGTCGGCTGCGCGGCGGCTTCTGCGTTGTCAGGAGTGGCGGTTTCCGCCGGTTTTGCTGTTTCGACATCCGTGGCTGACGCCGGCTTGGGCGTGGGCGGTCGTTGCGGCTCGCGCCGCCCTGCATCCGCCGCCTCCGCGCGCGCGGGTTTTGGCTCGCTAGCGAGGGAGTCGTTGGCAGGCTTCGAGGTTGCAGGCGTCGCGGGTTTTGGTGACTGCCGTGCCGGCCGTTGCGGATCCTCGCCGCGGGGCTTGTTCGGCTTCGCCTGCTTTGCGGGTTGTGCATTCTGTTGGCGCGTCCGGCGCGAATCGCCGTCGCGATCGTGGCGATTACGACGGCTGCCGTTGTGGGACGCTTCGGCCTGGCGCTCGGCTTGCGCTCCGCGATGCTGCGCGCGACCGGATTGGGGTTCGCGCTGCGCCCGGGTCAGTTCGGCGAGCGTGGGCTCCGGCGTCGGAGGGCTGCGGAACCAGCCGAACAGTCGGCCCAGCAAACCGCCGGATCCCGCAATCGGCGCGGTCGTTGAAGGCATCCGGTCCGGCAGCGGCGCCGGCGCGGGTTCCTCGCGTTGCGGCATCGGCGTGGCGCGCTGGATGCCGCTGACCGCGGGTTCCTCGCCGTGTACCACCACGCCCATGCGCGGCTGCGGCGTGGGAGCGACTTCCGTCAGGCGCTCGTAGCTCGGCTTGGCGTGTTCGCCCATCTCGCTGTCGCGGATGCGGGTGATTTCGAGGTGCGGCGTGTCCAGGTTCTCGTCGGCGACAACCACCACGTGCACCTTGTGGCGCAGCTCGATCTCGACCACGCTGGAACGCTTTTCATTGAGCAGGAAGTTGGCCACGCGGGTCGGCGCCTGCACCAGCACCTGCCCGGTGTTTTCCTTCATCGCGTGTTCTTCGATCAGGCGCAGCGCCGACAAGGAAAGCGATTCGATGCCGCGGATGCGGCCGTGGCCGTCGCAACGCGGACACACGATCTGCGTGGACTCCTCGAGGCTCGGCCGCAGGCGCTGGCGCGAGAGTTCCAGCAGTCCGAAGCGCGAGATGCGGCCGAGCTGGACGCGGGCACGGTCCAGCTTGAGGGCATTGCGCAGTTTCTCCTCGACCTCGCGCTGGTGGCGCGTGCTTTCCATGTCGATGAAGTCGATGACGACGAGCCCGCCCAGGTCGCGGATGCGCAACTGGCGCGCGATCTCGACCGCGGCTTCGCAGTTGGTGTGGAATGCCGTGTCCTCGATGTCGCTGCCCTTGGTGGCGCGCGCCGAGTTGATGTCGATCGAGGTCAGCGCCTCGGTCGGGTCGATCACGATCGAACCGCCCGATGGCAGCCGCACGCTGCGGTCGTAGGCACTCTCGATCTGGGTTTCGATCTGGAAGCGCGTGAACAGCGGGGTGGTGTCGTCGTACAGCTTGAGCTTCCGCAGGCTGTTCGGCATCACCTGCTGCATGAATTCCTTGGCGTCCTCGTACAGCGAAGGCTCGTCGATCAGGATTTCGCCGATGTCGGCGCGGAGGTAATCGCGCAGCGCGCGGATGAACAGTTTCGATTCCTGGTAGATCAGGAACGGTGCCGAACGCGCGGCCGCGGCTTCGGAAATCGCCTTCCAGAGTTGCAGCAGATAATCGAGGTCCCACTGCAGTTCCTCGGCGTCGCGGCCGACACCGGCGGTGCGGACGATCAGGCCCATGTCGTCGGGAACCTGGATTTGCTGCAGGGCGTCCTTCAGTGCCTGTCGATCCTCGCCTTCGATGCGGCGCGAAACACCGCCGGCGTTCGGGCTGTTCGGCATCAGCACCATGTAGCGGCCGGCCAGCGATATATAAGTGGTGAGCGCGGCGCCCTTGTTGCCGCGTTCCTCCTTCTCGACCTGGACGATCAGTTGCTGGCCTTCCTTCAGCAGCTCGCGGATGCCGGCCTTGTTGTGGTCGACGCCGGGCGTGAAGTACTCGCGGGAGATTTCCTTCAGCGGCAGGAAGCCGTGGCGTTCGGCGCCGTAATCGACGAAGCAGGCTTCGAGGGAAGGTTCGACCCGTGTGATCCGGGCCTTGTAAATGTTCGACTTTTTCTGTTCGCGCGAGGGGATTTCGAGGTCGAGGTCGTACAGGGCCTGGCCATCGACGATGGCCACACGCAACTCCTCACGCTGAGTCGCGTTGATCAACATGCGTTTCATTGTGGATTCCTTGAGGTCGCCGGCGCGGAGCGCGTCTTCGGCGGCGCCTTCGAGGGGCGGCCGGCCGGTTGACGTGCCGCGCCTGGCGGCAGTCGCCGGGTCCGTTCGGGCCCGACTGGTGATGATGGGTGTTCTCGCGTCCCGATGTCCCCGCACCATCATGCCGACGGTGGGCAAACGCCGACCCGAACGTTACGATGGCGAGGTACCGGCTGTTCCCGGTCAGGAATGGCAGGCGGAAACCTTGTCCGCGCAGCGAACGGGTGCAGGATCGCCCATGCGGGGCCAGAGCCTGCGTGACGCGCGGCAATCCTATCATCGTCGAGGCTTTTTTTTCAATGGGGACGGCAACTTCGGCCAAGGACTTCAGTTCGGTGCGAACCCTCGAGGTCGGTCCGGAACGGGACGGCCAGCGCCTTGACAACGCCCTGACGGTGCTGCTGAAAGGAGTGCCGAAAGCGCATATTTACCGGTTGCTGCGCACCGGGCAGGTGCGGGTGAACGGCAAGCGGGCCAAACCTGAAACCCGCCTCGCCGAGGGGGATCGCCTGCGGATTCCGCCGGTGCGGCTGGCTGAACGCGACGAGGCTGGCGCGCCTCCCGCAGCGATGCTGAACGAGGTTCGCGACGCCGTGATCTTCGAGGATCGCGATTTCCTCGCCATCGACAAGCCGGCCGGGATCGCCAGCCACGGCGGCAGCGGAATCACCTTCGGCGCGATCGAACTGCTGCGTGCCGCGCGGCCGAAGGACCATCTCGAACTTGCACACCGTTTGGACCGAGACACTTCCGGCGTGCTGGTTTTTGCCCGCTCGCGACGGGGCCTGGTCGGCCTCCAGGACCTGATCCGTCACGGCGAGACCAAAAAGCAGTACCTGTGTCTGATGACCGGCACGCTGCACCGCGCGAAATTCGATGTCAACGCGCCGCTGCGGAAATCGGTGCTCTCGGGCGGCGAGCGGATGGTGCGCGTGGATGAGGCCGGCAAACCGGCGCTGACGTTCTTCCGCGAGATCGAACGCTATGCGGATGCGAGTCTGGTCGAGGCAACGCTCGCGACCGGCCGCACGCACCAGATCCGCGTGCACGCCGCGTACGCAGGCTATCCGCTGGCCGGTGATCCGAAATACGGCGAGCACGAGGCCAACAAGCATTTCCGCGAGCTGGGACTGAAGCGATTGTTCCTGCACGCCGCGCGCTTTGAGTTCGAACTGGGCGAACGCGCGTACAGCTTTTCCGCGCCATTGCCGAATGACCTGCGCGCGGTGCTGGACAGGCTGCAACAAGCAAAATCTGTTTGACACGGGTCAAGGCGGATAACAGCGGATCAGGATCAGAAGCATGAACCGGTCCGGTCGTACGGGTTTTTCTTTCATCTGCCTTTATCCGCTGTTATCCGTGTCTGATCCTCTTTGCCCTTGCCGGGGATCGTTGGCGGTACTGCTAAAATCGGTCGCTTTGGCGCGTTCCGGGACTCTGCATGAAACTCACCATCTTCGGCACCGGCTACGTTGGCCTCGTCACCGGGACCTGCCTCGCCGAAATGGGCAATGACGTCTTGTGCATGGACGTGGATGCGGACAAGATCGCGCGGCTCGAACGCGGCGAGATCCCGATCTTCGAACCCGGCCTGGACCCGCTGGTGAAGCGCAATCACGAGGCCGGCCGGCTCGCGTTCACGACGGATGCAAAAGCGGCGGTCGCACACGGCGACGCGATCTTCATCGCGGTCGGCACGCCGCCCGACGAGGACGGCAGCGCGGATCTCAGCTACGTGCTCGCGGTCGCGCGCAGCATCGGTGAGCACCTCGACCGCTATGCGGTGATCGTGGACAAGTCCACGGTGCCGGTCGGCACGGCCGATCGCGTGCGCGCCGAGATCGTCGCGGCGCTGCAGAAGCGCGGAGCGAACGTCGCGTTCGACGTCGTCTCGAACCCGGAATTCCTGAAGGAAGGTGATGCGGTCAACGATTGCATGAAGCCCGACCGCATCATCGTCGGCGCCTCGTCGCCGCGCGCGATCAACGTGCTGAAATCGCTGTACGCGCCGTTCAACCGGAACCATGAACGCATCGTGGTGATGGACGAACGCTCGGCCGAACTCACCAAGTACGCCGCGAACGCGATGCTGGCAACCAAGATCAGCTTCATGAACGAGATCGCCAATATCGCCGAACACGTGGGCGCCGACGTCGAAATGGTGCGCCACGGCATCGGTGCCGATCCGCGCATCGGCTACCACTTCATTTATCCCGGCACCGGGTATGGAGGTTCGTGCTTTCCCAAGGACGTGCAGGCGCTGGAACGCACTGCGCACGCGAACGGCTACGAAGCGCGCCTGCTGAGCGCGGTGGAAGCCGTGAACCGCGACCAGAAGCGCAAGCTGTTCGACCTGATAGCCCGGCACTTCGACGGCAAGCTGCGCGGCAAGACCATCGCGCTATGGGGCTTGGCATTCAAGCCGAACACCGACGACATGCGCGAGGCGCCCAGCCGGGTGCTGATGGAGTCCCTTTGGGAAGCGGGCGCGAAAGTCCGTGCGTTCGATCCGCAGGCGCGTGGTGAAACGGCGCGCATCTACGGCACCCGCGACGGCCTCGTGCTGTGCGGCGACCCGATGGCCGCGTTGCAGGGCGCGGATGCGCTGGCTGTCGCAACCGAGTGGAAGATGTTCCGCAGCCCTGACTTCGGGAGCATCAAGGCAATGCTGAAGACACCCGCGATCTTCGATGGACGCAACCTGTACGATCCGGCAATGGTCGAATCCGAGGGAATTGCCTACTATGGCATCGGCCGCGGGCGCAGCACGCTGACGCCGAAGGAGCACGCATGAGTCCGACACCTCCCGACCAGCGCCTCGACGACATGGAGCTGCGCCTGACGTTTCTCGATGATGCCGTTTCGTCCCTGGGCGACAGCGAGGCGATGCAGTCGCAGCGATTGTTGAAGCTCGAGAACGCGCTGTCCGAACTGCGCCGGGAACTTGCGGCGCTGCGCACCAGTCTCTCGGACGATGCGCACGACGAACCTCCACCTCCGCATTATTAATTGCATTCGTCCCTGATGCTGCACGATGGACGATGACGCAAAGTGCTGAGTCCCCAGTCAGCGGACATCACCTCGGCCATCCATGACCTTACTTTCAACAAAAGCTGCTTCGAACGAATAAATTTCCCGTCATTCCGGGGGCCGCGCTCGCTCCATCGCGCGGCAACCCGGAATCCATTTTTCGCCATGAGTGAATCCCTTCGCGACCAATTGCTGAAAGCTGGTTTCAAGCAATCATCGCCGGCCAAAGCCAAACAGCACGCACGGCACGAACCGCGCAAGCCGCGCGAACCGTCCGAACCCGATCTCGCCAAGGCATTCGCATTGCGCGCGCAAGTTGAACGCGCCGAGCGCGAAGCCGCCGAACGCGAGGCACGCGAGAAGGCTGAAGCCAAGCGCGAGCGCAAGCGCAGGATGCAGGAGCTGTTGGCGGGCAAGGCGCTGAACAAGCCCGATGCCGAGCAGGTCCGCAATTTCGAATTCGCGGGCAAGATCCGCCGAATTTATGTGACGCCGGAACAAATGCGCCAGCTCAATGCCGGCGAGCTCGGCGTGGTGATGCATGGTGGCCGCGCGCTGCTGGTCGCCCGTGATGTTGCCGAACAGGCACAGGCCATCGCGCCCGAGCTGGTCGCGCTGCTGGTCGATCCCTCGGCACCGGTGGACGACGACGGCGTGCCCGACGATTTGATGTGGTGAACCAAAGCGTTGATCCGCAAATGAATGCAAATAAACGCGAATGACTTGTGGCAGTCATCAGCTTATTCCGTTCATTCGCGGACTGTTTTGATTGATTGGCTGTTTGTGGTTGATTTGCTGGATGCGGGCAAAGCCTGCCTTACGCCGCCAGCGCCGGGTTGAACCAGCCCTGTTTGGGCGCGAAGCGCGGGCCGTGGGCTTGCGCCAAGGCTTCCATTTTTGCGCGCAGTTCGCCCGCGCCGGTCGTGCGGATGTACTGGATCGGACCGCCGCGGAACGGCGCGAAGCCAGTGCCGAAGATCACACCGGCGTCGAGCAAGTCGGGGTCCGCAATCACTCCGGCGTGCAGGCAGGCGACCGCTTCGTTGAGCATCGGCAGGATCAGCCGGTCTTCCAGATCGCCCGGTGCGCGATAACCGGCGTCGATCTTGGGTTTTTCGGGTTTGCCATCCTTCCACACGTAGAAACCTTGCCCGTCCTTCTTGCCGCGCTTGCCGCCTTCGACCTTGTCGGCGATGCCTGCGGGAAGCTCGAGCCCCAGGAACGGCCCCAGTTCCTTGCCCACCGACAGCGCGACATCGAGCCCGACTGTATCGGCGAGTTCGATCGGTCCCATCGGCATGCCGAACTTTTTCGCGGCACGGTCGATCACCGGATCGGGAATGCCTTCGGTGTGGCAGCGCACGGCTTCCAGCAGGTACGGCATCAAAATCCGGTTGACCAGGAAGCCCGGCGTGCCGAGCACCGGCAAGGGCAGCTTGCCGATG
Organism: Gammaproteobacteria bacterium; assembly: GCA_021324095.1. Taxonomy (GTDB): domain Bacteria; phylum Pseudomonadota; class Gammaproteobacteria; order Xanthomonadales; family Rhodanobacteraceae; genus 66-474. The sequence goes on along the minus strand of JAJPJT010000092.1, from coordinate 43,153 downwards.
GCCTTCACCCACGCCCATGCGCGTTTTTCAATGGTCGGATCGAGCGCATCGTGGCGCACCACTTCGACCAGCGGCATCTGCGCGACCGGATTGAAGAAGTGCAGGCCGAGAAAACGTCGCGGTTCGGTGAACGCGCCGCGCAGTTCGTCCAGCGGGATTGACGAGGTGTTGGTGGCGAGCAACGCGTCGCGCGGCATCGCGGGTTCCAGCGCGCGGTACACCGCTTCCTTGGCATCCGCGTCCTCGTAGATCGCTTCGATCGCGAGTTGCGCCGACGCCGCGCCCGTGCCTTCGATGTCGGCGACGAGCCGCTTGCGGGCAGCCTCGATGCGGTCCGGCGTTTTGAGTTTCTTTTCGAACAATTTCCGCGCGCGCGCCAACGCAGGCTCGACGAATTTCAGCTCGCGATCCTGCAGCGTCACTTCGAAACCACGCAGCGCGCCCCACGCCGCAATGTCGCCGCCCATCACGCCGGCGCCGACCACGTGCACGTGGCGAATGCCGTGCTCTGTGTCGCCAGCGAGTCCGCGCAGGCGTTCGCGCAGAAAGAAGATGCGGATGAGATTGTGCGCGGTTGGCGTTGCGCTAAGTTTCGCGACCGAGCGCGCTTCCAGTTTCAGGCGCTGGCCGATGTCGCCGCCGCCGCGCCGCCACACCTCGATCAGCGCGGACGGTGCGGGATAGTGTTGCGGCGGCGCCTTCGCCGCAGCCTGTTTGCGCACCATCGGCGCGAGGATCTGGCGTGCGGGCCAGCAGTTGGTGAACCACGCCGTCGCGCGCTGCAGGAATGGACGCTTCACCGGATGCAGTGCGAGCTGGCGCGCTTCGTCCAGCAATTTTTCGGGCGCGACCACGCGGTCGACGAGGCCTTCCGAAAACGCACGTTCGGCGGACGCGGCGCGTCCGGTCAGCATCATCGCGAGTGCTTTCGGCGCGCCGATCAGGCGCGGCAGCCGCGCGCTGCCGCCCCAGCCGGGATGGATGCCGAGCAGCACCTCGGGCAATGCGATGCGCGTTTCCGGCGTGCGCGCGGCGATGCGCATCCGGCAGGCGAGGGCAAGTTCGGTGCCACCGCCCATGCACGTGCCGTGGATCGCGGCGACGGTCGGCATCGGCAGGCGCGCCAGGCGTTCGAATACACGCTGGCCGTGTTCGATCTCTTCGCGCACGGTGCCCTTGCGTTCGTAACCCTCGAATTCGTGGAGGTCGGCGCCGACCGCAAAGCCCCCCTCCTTGCCGGACCGGATCACCACCGCGAGAGGCCGTTCGATGGCGATGCGTTCCAGCATCGCGTCCAGCTCGTCAACCACCGCGCGTGAAAGCGCGTTCACACGGCTGCCGGCGCGATCCATGGTGAGGACCAGCACGCCATCGGTGCCTTGCGAGATCTTCCAGTGGATGAGCCGCAATCCTTCGAACACGTCGTGCTTCGCCTCGCTTCGAAAAAACCCTGGTTTTGCTTGGTGTCCGTTCGCGATCAACAAGATCGCCGTGCTTCCACAACCCCCGAAACGCCTGCTTCGCAAGCATTTCTGCCCCCTTGACTCAAGGGGGCAAAAGCAGCCCGACGTGGCATCGCCGCACCTCGATCAGGGATGTTCCGAGAGGCATGATCGGCCGGCTCGAAGGTGGGGTCAACGCCTCGGCAGGCGCCGTGCTTCCCTGCCGGCCGTGGCGCGCGTTACGCTTGACGTTCATGAAAATCGACCCAACCATGTGCAGTACGAAGATCTCGGGGTTCCCGGATGGCCAAGTCGGTTGAACTTTCGCGCCAGGAGCGCGGTCACACCGGAGCGCAAGCCGCGTCCGGTGCCGTAGGGAGTGCCGCCCGGATGGGCGATGTGGAAACCGATCGTGCACTGGTTGCGCGCGTGCGCAAAGGCGACAGCAAGGCGTTCGACCTGCTGGTGCGCAAGTACCAGCACAAGATCATCGGCCTGATATCGAGGTACGTGCACGACTGGAGCGAGTGCGAGGACGTCGCGCAGGAAGCCTTCATCCGCGCCTATCGCGCGATCGGCGCGTTCCGCGGCGACAGCGCGTTTTACACGTGGATGTACAAGATCGCCGTGAATACCGCCAAGAACCACCTCGTTGCACAGGGCCGGCGCCCACCCGCGGAAGACATCGATGCGGACACGGCGGTGCAGTTCGATACCGGCACCCGCCTGCGTGACGAAGCGACCCCTGAACACGAACTGGCGCGGCGCGAAATTGAACAAACCGTGTTCGCGACGGTCGAAAAGCTGCCGGAAGAATTGCGCGACGCGATCACCCTGCGCGAGGTCGATGGTTTGTCCTACGAGGAAATCGCCGAGCGCATGGGTTGCCCCATCGGCACCGTGCGCTCGCGTATCTTCCGTGCACGTGAAGCAATCGACGAAAAACTGCGTCCGCTGTTGTCCAATGAAGAGCCTTGAAACACGACCATGCGCGTTAGTCCGCCCCCTTGAGTCAAGGGGCAGCCGGATCGTCCGTTGATCCGGCGGGGGTTGTGGAGGCATGGCTCTTCGTTGCGGGATGGAACACAAGCGCGGGGCTGCCAAGTCACCGATGCTCGGCCCGATTCACAAGTGAGGTAACGTCGCAATGGACCCGACCAGCCGTGAAGACCTTTCCGCCCTGATGGACGGCGAATTGGCCGCGGAGCCGACCCGGTTCCTGCTGCGGCGCCTCGATCATGATCCGGAGTTGTCCGCGACCTGGTCGCGCTGGCACCTGATCCGCGCCTGCCTCGCGTCCGATCCGTCGCGGATGTCGGCGTCGAAGGCCGACAACGATTTCGCGTCGCGTGTGGCTGCGGCGCTGCAGGCCGATGCCGAGCCGCCGATGCGGCACCGCCATTACTGGGCGCGCTATGTGGGGGGCGGCGCGATCGCTGCGGGCGTCGCGGTCGCCGCCTTGATGTTGAACGTTCCGAATTCCCGGGTGGGCGCGCCTGCGCCCGTTGCCCAGACGAGCCCCGCGCCCAGTTCGGCCGTGGCCACGTCGCTGGCCGAAGCCCCGCCTGCGGTGAACCCGGTCACGCCCTCGTGGCTGCTGTCACGCCAGCCGACCATGCTTTCCGCCCAGCCGGCGTCCGCCAACATCGTGTACGGCACCGGGCTGATGGAACCTGATTACCTGCGCCGCGCGACATACGCGCGCGACGCCTACCTGCCGTTCGCGCCGTCCTCGGACGGCAGCCAGGCCGTGGCACCGTTTTCGATCGTGCTGCTGCCGGAACCGCCGCGGTCGAGTGCGTCCACGGCATCACACTGACGCGACGCGCCAGGGCGCATGATGCGCCCAGACCTGATCGCGTCGACGCATCTTGTTGTGCATGCGAGTCATTCCGCACCGCGAGTGGTCGCGGCAGGGTGATCTGCGTGCGCGTGATGAATCTGACAATCTGGAAATCGGAAGGAGGACAACATGTTGAACCGGGCGAGGCGGATGGCCGCCGTATTCGTTCTGCTGTGTTTTTCCAGTGCCGGCGTGGCATTGGCGGCGCCGCCGACACCCACCGTGGCGCTTCCGGATTTCACGAGCATCGTCAAGAAGTACGGACCGGCGGTGGTCAACGTGGTGGCGCATTACAACCATGCCAGCGAGATGGGCAGCGACCATCCGGGCGAGCAGCCCACGCAGGAACAACCGCAGATTCCGGAAATTTTCCGGCACTTCTTCGGCATGCCGTTCGGCCCGCAGTTCGAAGGGCCGTCGCCGCCGGCTGAATCGTTGGGTTCGGGCTTCGTGATTTCCTCCGATGGTTACATCCTCACCAATCGCCACGTCGTCGCGAATGCCGACTCGGTGACCGTGCATTTTTCCGATCACCGCAGCTACAAGGCGAAGATCGTGGGCACCGACAAGGTCTACGACATCGCAGTGCTGAAGATCGACGCGAAGAACCTGCCGACGGTGCAGATCGGCAATTCCAACGACCTCGAGCCCGGTCAGTGGGTGGTCGCGATCGGTTCGCCGCTGGGGCTCGATCATTCCGTCAGCGCGGGCATCGTCAGTTATGTGGGTCGCAGTCTGGGTAGCGACCAGGACACCGTGCCTTTCATCCAGACCGACGTGCCGATCAATCGCGGCAACTCGGGCGGTCCGCTGTTCAATCTCGCCGGCCAGGTGGTCGGCATCAACTCGCAGATATTGTCGAGCACCGGCGGGGCGATGGGACTGTCGTTCTCGATTCCCATCAATATCGCGATGGACGCCGCGCACCAGCTCGAGACCAAGGGCTACGTGACCCGCGGGATGATCGGTGTCAGCATCCAGAACGTGACCGAAGGCATCGCCAAATCGAAGGGATTGCCGGAGCCGCAGGGTGCATTGATCTCGGAAGTGCAACCGGACGGCCCGGCGGCGAAAGCCGGCCTCGAGGTGGGTGACGTCATCACATCAATCGATGGACGCAAGATCTACGAGTCCTCGCAGATTCCGCCCATGATCGCGATGACCAAGCCCGGAACCGAGGTGACCGTGGGCATCCTGCGCGACGGCAAGTCGAGAAACATCAAGGTCAAGGTCGGCGAGATGCCGCGCAACGGCCTCACCCCCGAGTACATTGCGGGTGCGCCGGCCACCAGCAGCGGCGGCGGGCTGCTCGGCCTCACCGTGCAGGACATCACGCCCGCTCTGCGCCAGCAGCTCGGCTACAACGGCAAGGGTGGCGTCGTGATCACCGATGTCGAAGGTGCTGCGGCGCAAGCCGGCTTGTCGCCGGGCGACGTAATCCTGCGCGTGGGCAACAAGCCCGTGAACAGCATTGCGGAGTTCCGCCGCGATACGGCGAACGTGAAACCCGGTAGCACCGTGCTGTTGCTGGTGTCGCGCCAAGGCACGAACACATTCGTCGCGATAAGCGTGCCATCGACGAAATAGGAGAGCGTCCCGGACAAATGCATTCCGGGCAGGGTCTGTGCGCGTTCGCGCGTGAATCTGGAGGAAGGCCCGCCGCAAGGCGGGCCTTTTCGTTTTAGTGCGCTGCGCTAAGCTGGCGAAAGAAGATTGCGGGAAGATTTTGCATGAAACTGTGGTCCATCGAAGGAAACACCCAGAAGCTCGATGGGCGAGCCGGGGCCTTCGCGAGTTGCCTTGAATGGCAACTCGCGCCGGCGAGCGCCGAGGGCAGGAGCCGAAGGCGGGGTTGCTTGGCGAGGCAGGGATGCCGAGATTAGCAACCGTCGCCGCCCTTCCAACGTAGAGTCTGAATCCAAATGCAATTGTGGTCGATCGAAGGTAATACCCAGAAGCTCGATGGCGGCGCCATGTTCGGGAATGCGCCAAAGGCGATGTGGTCGAAATGGATCGAAGCCGACGACCAGAACCGTATCCCGCTGGCGTGCCGCTGCCTGCTCGCAACCGACCTCGATGGCCGCAATGTGCTGTTCGAAACCGGCATTGGCGCGTTTTTCGAGCCGAAGTTGCGCGAACGTTACGGCGTGGTCGAGGATCGTCACGTGCTGCTGGAATCGCTTGCTGCGGCGGGGTTGGACCAGGAAAACATCGACGTCGTGGTGCTTTCGCACCTGCACTTCGACCATGTGGGCGGCTTGCTGGCGCAATGGGAGCCAGCGGATGACCGGCCCCCATCCGGCCCTTCGGGCCCCCTTCCCCCGCAAGCGGGGGAAGGGAAACCAATAAAATTGCTGTTCCCCAAAGCCAAATATCTGGTCGGTGCGCTGCACTGGAATCGCGCCACGCATCCGCACCCGCGCGACCGCGCATCGTTCATCCCGGGTGTGCCTGAACTGCTGGAGCAAAGCGGCCGCCTCGAGAAGGTCGAGGGCGAGTATTCGAAAACGCTGGGCAAGGCGGTGCGCTTTCATTACTCGCAGGGCCACACACCGGGGCTGATGCTGTCGGAGATCGTCGGACCCCACGGCAAGGACGGGATGGTGTACTGCGCCGACCTGATCCCGGGTACGCCGTGGGTGCATCTGCCGGTGACGATGGGTTACGACCGCGCGCCGGAAATGCTGATCGACGAAAAGCGCGGCTTCCTCGACGACAAGCTGCAGCGCGGTGTCAGGCTGTTTTTCACCCACGACCATGCGGTTGCGACGGCGTCACCGCGCCGCGACGAGCGCGGCCGCTACACAGCCGTCGATGCCCAGGCACACTTTTCGGGCGTGGCGCTGTAAGCTCGCGGCGTGCGCCACTTCTCGGGGCTATTCGACCGTCCTTCCCGTTACACCGCGTTGTTGGGCGTGGTGCTGCTGGTGGCCGGACTGGTGCTGCTTGCCTTCACGGAACACACCGATCGCCTGCGCGCGATGGGCGAAGACGCGCTGGGCGGCTTCGTGCTGACCGGCCGTGCGGCGACGCCCGGGCCGGACGCAGACGGAAAGCTGGTGTTGGCGGCCGGCGCTCCTGAGGTGAAATCGCCTGCGCGGGACGCGCAGTTCGGGGTCTCGGTCGATGCACCGGCGCTGGTGCGCAAGGTCGAGATGTTCCAGTGGAACGAGACCCGCTTCGGTGGCCAGCCTAGTTACGAAATGGACTGGTTCGATCATCCGATCGACTCGTCCGCGTTCAACAAGCCGGGCGGCCACTCGAATCCGGGAGCGTTCCCGATCGGCGCGGCGCGTTTCGATTCCCCCACGGTCGTCGTCGCCGGATTCAAGCTGGATCCATCGTTGGTGCAGATGATCGAGGGCGCCGAACCGTTCACGCCCGACCTCTCGCACCTGCCGGGCAACATGGCGGCCACGTTCCAGGCACACGACGGGACGCTGGTCACCAGCGCTAACATCGCGCACCCGCAGGTCGGCGATCTCCGCATCAGTTGGCTGCAGATTGCGCCCGAGGCTCTGACGGTGTTCGCGCGCGACCAGGGCGGAACACTCGTGCCGGCGCGCAATCCCGAGGGCGACCAGATCGCGCAGGTGCTGGTGGGGAGGATGTCGCTTACCGACGTGCTGACCGATGCGCCGCAGCCTCCCCGTTTCAAATGGGCGCGCCGGGTGCTCGCGGTGCTGCTGGCTTGGGCCGGGGTCGCCTTGCTGCTGGCCGAGATGCGCAGGCGCGATGCGGGGTTGACCCTGGCCATTGCCATCGTGCCCCTCGCGCTGGTCGCGGCGGCGTACTGGTTCGAAGTGAGGATGCTGGCGTTCGCGATCCTCGTGCTGGTCGCCGTGCTGGCGGCGATCGTCGCGCTCTGGCGCTGGCGCGCGACGATATCGGAACGCGTTTATTGACCGACTCGTCCCGGCCAACATGCCAGGAGGGCAGAGGATCCGCATGAACGCCAGTGAACGCGAATGTAGTTACGCGACGGTGGCACCGGTATCGCTGTTATTGGCGTTTATTCGCGGACTGACTCGTCCTGGTTCTCATCCGATGTCGCCCGCGTGGTCGAGAAACCACAATCCCGCGAAAAGTTTAGGGTCGATCGAGTAGCCCTTCCCGGTCATCACCTGCAACCACGTGCCGGCTTCCGTCCGCGGCACCTCGTGCACCACGATGTCTTCGGTGGCGTCGCCGCCACCGTCGCCGATTTTGCGCAGGTCCAGCGCGCGCACGAAGTGCATCATTTCGGTGCTCATGCCGGCCGACGACGGTCCGGAGTGCAATGGAATCACGCGGCCGCATGTCCAGCCCGTCTCCTCTTCCAGTTCGCGCCGCGCGGTGACCGCAGCATCGACATCGCCATCGTGCCCGAAATCGCCGATCAGGCCGGCCGGCATTTCGATGGTGAATTGCTGGATCGGCACGCGGTACTGCTCGACGAACAGTACGCGATCCTCCGGCGTGACCGCGACGATGATCACCGCACCTTGCGGATTGTTCCGTTCGACGAATTCCCAATGGCCGCGCTGTTTCAGTGTCAGCCACCGTCCTGTGTGGAGGATTTCGACCGGCGCGTCGGCGCCGGCCGGGATGCGCGAGATCCGGTTCACGCTGCTGCTTCCGTTTGCAGGAGTTGGTGGGCGCGCGTGCGCGTCAGCGGCCCGATCCGCAGCCGTTCGCACAGCAGGTCGAGTGCGGCGAGGTCGGCTGCGCGCCTCAGCAGGCCGTCGGGTTCGCCGGGCACCGGCGCATCCAGCGCGATGCTCGCGAGGCGCTGCGACAATCGCGCCTGTTCTGCGTGCGCGCGCAGTTTCTCGGCCAGCGCCTTGGCGCCGCGCAGGCGCAGGAACGGAACCTCATCGACCCGCGCGAGCAGGACTTCCAGCGAACCGAAGTGCGCGAGCAACGCGGCCGCGCTCTTGGCGCCGATGCCGGGCACGCCCGGGATGTTGTCGATCGCATCGCCGGTGAGTGCGAGGTAATCGATGACTTGCCGTGCCTCGACACCGAGCCGCGCCGGCACGCCGGCGGCGCCCCAGCGCTGGCCACGCGCGTAATCCCATTGCTCGACGTCGTGGTCCAGCAATTGGCCGAAGTCCTTGTCGGCGGAGACGATCACCGCGCGCAGGCCGCGGCCGCGCAGCGCGGCCAGCACGCTGCCGATCAGATCGTCCGCTTCGTACGCGGCATCGGCCAGCACGCGGAAGCCGAACGCGGCCGCGAGTTCGCGGCAGTATTCGAACTGTCGTTTCAATTCGGGCGGTGCGGGCTCGCGATTGGCCTTGTAGGCCTGATAGATCGCGTTGCGGAAGGAACTGGTCAGTGCGATGTCGAACGCGGCGACGGCGTGGGTGGCGCGCGTGCGTTCGACGAAATCGAGCAGGAAGCGCGCGAAGCCGTGCACCGCATTCACCGGCTGCCCGTCGACGTCGAAGAACACGTTGGGCATCGAATGCCACGCGCGGAACACGTACATGCTGGCGTCGATCAGGTACAGCGTCGAAACAGGCGCAGGGCCGGTCGCCAAATCCGCCTGCGACGCGACGATGTTCATCCCTGCCACGCGCTCAGGACCTGGTCGACGTCCGGGCGGCTGCGCTCGGGCGGTTCGGCGCCGCGGCTGCCGATATGGATGTAGGCGATCGCGCGTTCATTGTCGGTCAATCCCAACAGCTTCGCCGCGTCGCGGTCGTAGCAGGACCAGCCGGTCAGCCATTGCGCGCCGAAACCCGCCGCCTGCGCCGCGAGCAGCAGGTTGAAACCGAGACATCCCGCCGACAGCAACTGTTCCTGCGCCGGGATCTTGGGATGGTGTTCGTCGATGCGCGCGATCACCGCGAGCACCGTGGGTGAGTGCGCGAAGCGCTCGCGATCCTTGGCGAGTTTCTTCTCCGGAACACCCGGATCGACGCGGACGTGCAGGTCCGCCAGTGCTTCGCCGTAGCGTGCGCCCGCGTCGCCGCAGAATGCGATCAATCGCCATGGCGTCAGCTTGCCGTGGTCAGGCACGCGGATCGCGGTGGCGACGATTTCGCGGAGTTCGTTCGGGGTGGGGCCGGGGGCCTGCAATTGCGCAGCCGGCACCGAGCGGCGGTTGCGCAGGAAGTCGAGGGCTGCGTCGGACATTTGGGAAGTTTAGCGTAGGGCGGTCATCGCCCGCCGGTGCGTACACCCGATGGCGGACAATGTCCGCCCCACGTTTCCTGCATGCGCTAGGATGCAGCGATTCAAGGAGAAGCCAATGTCCATCACGATTGCCGCTTTGCGCGAAACCGCCGACGGCGAACGCCGCGTCGCGATCACGCCGGAAACCGCGAAGAAATTTGCGGCGCGCGGCATGCGGGTGCTGCTGGAACACGGTGCGGGCGAGCCGGCCGGATTTCCCGATGCGGCCTACGCGGGCGTCGAGTTCGCCGACGCAGGCGCCGTTGCCGGGCAGGCAGACATCGTCCTCTGCGTGCAGCCGCCGTCGGAGCAGCGCCTTGCGGCGATGAAGGAGGGCGCGGCGCTGATCGGGCAACTGCGCCCGCACAATGCCGCCGTCCGGCTGGCCACCTATGCATCGCACAAACTCGCTGCGTTCTCGCTGGAACTGTTGCCGCGCACGACGCGCGCGCAGGCGATGGACGTGTTGTCCTCGCAGGCCGCGGTCGCGGGCTATCGCGCGATGCTGATCGCGGCCGAGGCGGCACCCAAGTTCTTCCCGATGCTGACCACCGCCGCAGGCACGTTGCGTCCATCGAAGGTGCTGGTGATCGGTGCGGGCGTTGCGGGATTGCAGGCGATCGCCACCGCGCGCAGGCTGGGCGCGATGGTGGAAGGCTTTGACGTGCGGCCGGAAACCCGCGAGCAGATCGAATCGCTGGGCGCCAAGTTCCTCGATCTCGGCGTCAATGCGGCGGGGCAGGGCGGTTACGCGCGCGAACTCACGGCCGAGGAACGCGCGGCACAACAGGCCAAGCTCGCCGAGCACGTGAAGACGGTCGATGTGATCGTCACCACCGCAGCGGTGCCGGGGCGGCCGTCGCCGAAGATCATCCCGGCTTCCATGGTGGATGGAATGAAGGCCGGCGCGGTGATCGTCGACCTCGCCGCCGAGGGTGGTGGCAACTGCGAAGTGACGCAGCCAGGCCAACGCATCGAGCGCAACGGAATTACCGTGATCGGGCCGCTGAATCTTCCGTCCGGTGCACCACTGCATGCGTCGGAAATGTACGCGCGCAATCTCGCGCACTTCAGCGAACTCGTGGTCTCCGACGGCGCCTGGAAACCAGATTTCGCCGACGAGCTGGTCGCGAAGACCTGTATCGTACGCGACGGCGAAGTGGTGTTCGGGAAGGCGTAGGCAAGAAGGCCCTCCCCCTCAGGGGGAAGGTTGGGTGGGGGGTGGGTTGGCGCGAGCGCCATGACCTGCGCGGCACCTCTCCGGGAAACGCACCCCATCCCCCAGCCCTCCCCTTGAAGGGGAGGGAGCAAAGCGGAGTGTCCCGAGTTTCTCAATGCCCCCGCGGCCGGCGTGGCGACGGCTGTCCGCTCTGCAGCCACTGCTTGCGCTGTTGCGGATTCATCGAACGCCACTTCTCGCGCAGGGCCTTGCGCTGCTCGGGTGGCAAGGCCTGGAAACGCTGGAAGGCCTCGCGCACTCTGGCGCGTTCAGCGGGCGTCAGGTCGTGGAAGGCGCGCGCGTTCTCGCGCCACGCACGGCGCTGCTCCGGCGTCATTGCGGCCCAGCGCGCGAGACGCTGATGGATCTGCTGCTGGCGTTGCGGCGGCAGCGTGGCCCAGTGACGAGCACGCTCGGCAAGGCGATGCTGGCGTTCGGGTTGCATCTGGCCCCATTGTCCCTGCAGTGGTTGGAGCAGGCGCCGTTGTTCCGCATCGAGGCTGGACCAGGCCAGCGGTTGTTTCGGCACGCGGGCGTCCGCCGTTGCGGCCTGGTTGTCCTGCATCGGAATCGCGGGCGCGGCTTGCGTCAATCCCACGCACGGCGTGCCCAGCAGCCATGCCGCAGCCAAAAGCGCCTTCGGCGAGACTGCAACGCGCATACTCAGCGTCCACCTCCGCTTGGGCTGGATGCCACGGACGGCTGCGCTGCCAGCCAGCGGTAGAAATCGAGGTTCTGCACCATCTCCATCTGTTCGCTGCTGACTTCGGGAATGACGACTTCGTCTTGGTCGCTCTGGCCTGCAGCCGACGACGCGATGCTCGTCCCCGATGTCGCGTGCGGGACGGGACGCATCCACACCACGCCCACCACCAGCGCGCAACATGCGGCAGCGCCCACGAGCGGCGCCCACACCCGCAGCCCGGCGCGCTTCGCGCCGACATTCAGGGCCTTGCCGCGTGCCAGGCCGAGCCGCAGCGTGTGATAGGAATCCGCGCCTTCGCACGCACTGCGGAAAATCGCGCGGGCACGCGCCGCGACTTCGTCGTCGCGCGGCAACCCATCCGTTTCATTTTTTGTGGTCGTCGTGATCATCGCCACTCCTCCAGATTCGCGCGCAGGGCGTCCATCGCCCGCGACAAATGCGTCTTGACGCTGCCGGCGCTGCAGCCCATCGCCTTGGCGGTATCCGCCACGTCCAGTCCTTCCAGCACGCGCAACATGAAAGCTTCTTGCTGGCGGCGCGGGAGCGCGCGGATGGCCTTGGACATCGCCGCGTGCGCCTGCCGTGACGCCAGTGCGCGCGCCGGATCGGGCCCGAGGTCCGGCGCTTCCCACGCCGGCAACTCCTCGTCATCTTCCGTGACCGCATGGCCCGTCCAGACCAGGATCCGGTTGCGAACGGTGCGCCGGCGTTGCAGGTCCGTGATGCGCCGGCGCAGGATGCCCCAGAACAACGGTGGCCATTCCTCGGCCGGCTTGCCGGAATAGTGCTTGACCAGGCGCATCATCGCGTCCTGCACCGCGTCCAGTGCCTCGTCCGGGTCGCGCAACGCGATTTCCGCCACGCGCCACGCGCGCCGTTCCACCGAAGCCAGGAAAGCTTCGATCGTCGCTGCGACTGGCCGCGCGACATCGCGCACCAGCGCGCCCGGCGAAATTTCCAGCGCGTTCGCGGCGTCCATCACGACCTGGTTTCCCGGGACCGCTTCGGCATCCCTGATCTCGTGCATCCGGACCTGCCTCTGGTAACGCATCAGCCGCGTTGGGGTTGACGGCCCATGCCGGACCGCGCTTGCCGCTATTATGACCCGAGCTTGCAGGAGGGAAACATGATCACCGGCTTTCTCGCACTGTACATCTTCATGTTGGCGGCGTTCACCGGCTACGAGATCATCAGTCGGGTTCCAGTCATCCTGCACACGCCGCTGATGTCGGGCTCCAACTTCGTGCACGGCATCGTGTTGGTGGGCGCGATGGTTGCCCTCGGACACGCGCGGACATCCATAGAAATCGCGATCGGCGTGGTCGCGGTGCTGCTCGCGGCCGGCAATGTCGCGGGTGGTTACGTCGTCACCGAGCGGATGCTGGAGATGTTCAAGACCTCCAAGTCGGAGAAGTCCGCAAACAAGTAATTCGCATTGTGCGAAGGCCGAGGACAGGATGTCCGAGTCCCGGACAGCACAGGGATGTGCGTTGATCCGGGACCCATTTCCCGGGGATACCAATGACCTTGCCGTCCTACATGCCCACCATCGTCGATGCAATCTATTTCATCGCGGCCGTCCTGTTCATCTGGGGCCTGAAACGCATGAGCTCGCCGCGCACCGCGCGGCGAGGCATCGTCTGGGCCGGGGGCGGCATGGCGGCCGCGATCATCGTGACCTTCTTCCTGCCGGGCATCCACAACCTCGGCTGGATGATCGGCGCGATCGTGGTGGGCGTCGTGATCTCGTGGATCGTCGGGCGGCGCGTGCCGATGACCGCGATGCCGCAGATGGTCGCGCTGTTCAACGGGATGGGCGGCGGCGCGGCCGCTGCGATCGGCGCGGTCGAACTGATCCGGTTCAACGTGGCGCTGAAGCTGGTGACCACCACTTTGCCGGTCCAGCCGCAGGCGCAGGCCACGGCAGCCGGACACCTGGGCGCGACGGAGCTGACGCTGGCGTTCGTGGGCGTGCTGATCGGCGCGGTGTCGTTCACGGGCTCGTTGATCGCATTCGCAAAGTTGCAGGGCTGGATGGACCGGCGCTTCGTGTTTCCGCTGCAGCGCTGGGTGAACCTCGCGATCTTCATTGCTGCCGTCGTATGCGGCGCCCTTGCGCTCGCCGCCGGCATCGAAGGCCACGCGTTCGCGTGGGGCCTCCTGATTGCGTTTTTCGCGCTGGCCCTGGTGTTCGGCATCGCGATGACCTTGCCGATCGGCGGCGCGGACATGCCGGTCGTGATCTCGATGTACAACGCCTTCACCGGCCTCGCCGTCGCGTTCGAGGGTTTCGTGCTGCAGAACGAAGCGATGATCATTGCCGGCATGGTGGTGGGCGCGGCCGGCACGCTGCTGACGCAGTTGATGGCCAAGGCGATGAACCGTTCGCTCGGCAACGTGCTGTTCGGCAATTTCGGCGCGGGCGGCGGCGCGGCCCAGCAGGAAATCGCGGGCGCGCTGAAACCGATCGATGCCAACGACGCCGCGGTGATGATGGCCTACGCCGAGCGCGTCGCGATCGTGCCGGGCTACGGGATGGCGGTGGCGCAGGCGCAGCACAAGATCTGGGAATTCGCCAAATTGCTGATCGAGCGCGGCGTCAAGGTGAAGTTCGCGATCCATCCGGTGGCGGGGCGCATGCCCGGCCATATGAACGTGCTGCTGGCCGAGGCCGGCGTGCCGTACGACCTGATCGAGGACATGGACGACATCAACCCCGAGTTTCCCAACATCGACGTCGCGCTGGTGATCGGCGCCAACGACGTGGTGAACCCGGTCGCGCGCACCGATAAAAACTCCCCCATCTACGGGATGCCGATCCTCGACGTCGCCAAGGCGAAGAACGTGATTGTGATCAAGCGCGGGCGCGGCAAGGGTTTCGCGGGCATCGAAAACGCGCTGTTCTACGCCGACAACACGCGGATGCTTTATGGTGATGGCCAGGCGGCCGCCGGCGAATTGGTGACGGGATTGAAGACGCTGGATGCCTGATCGTGTTGCCGACATCCACGGGAGAAGCTTTTTGACACGGATAAAGGCGGATCAAAGCAAGATTTTCTGACGGATTTGCACGGGTGAACACGGATAAAACCAAAATCGGTGTTGATCCGTGGAGAGGCTTTTGATCCGCGTTCATCCGCTTTTATCCGCGTCAAAAAGCATTTGCTCTGATCCGTGTGCTTTCAATTGCCGCGGCGCGTTTGCGTCAGCCATGTCGCGACGATCGCGGCCAGCACTGCGGCGCCCGCGTAGACCAGGATGGACAGCGCGCTCAGGTTGAGATTGGCGACCTGCAGCATCAGGCCCGTACCGCCCGTACGAAAGGCCTCGCCGAACGGAAAGCCGGTTGCCGCTGCGACGCGTGCAATCGCGACGAGGCAGGCCGCGTAGAAACCCGCGAGCAACATGGCGGCGGCGGCCACCGGACCGGCCCAGCGCGCGTACAGGCAGCCGCAGAGTTTCAGCACGAAGGTCAGTGGTATCGCCAATATCAGGACGAACCAGCTCGGCCGGATGCCGATGATGAGCGCCGCGAAGGCGGCGACCGCGCCGGTCGCCAGGGTGCACATCAACCAGCCGAAGGCGGCGGTCACACCCGCCAGCACGCGGGCCAGCATGGTGCGTGCGGAGGATGGATTCGTGGTGGACAGAGGAGTGGGCGAGTGGTCCACGCGGTTTCGTTGATGCATCGGCATCAGCGATGATAGACCACGGTTGGCGCGACCGGTGAGGCTCGCGTCTCAATCGGTCCGGGCTGCGCGCGCGCAGGCTGACCTTCATCAAGACGGCGTTCTATCGCGTATTGGTATCCTGTGTACCTTGCGTCACAGCGTCGGCACCCAGAGATCGATGTCCGGATTCAGTACCAGCAGCGAACCGTTCACGCTGCAACGCGACTGCCATGCGATTCACGTGCCGTATGGCGACGTGGTCAACCTGCCGGCCGGCCAGACCGGCTACATCACCCAGTCGCTCGGCGGCAGTTTCACGGTGTACATCGAGGGCAGCCTGTTCCGCATCGACGGCAAGGACGCCGATGCGCTGGGCAAGGCGCCGCCGGAACCCATCAGCGTGCCGGAGAACGCGGACGACGAGGACGTCGAACGGGTCGTCTGGGAACAATTGCGCACCTGCTTCGATCCCGAGATTCCGATCAACGTGGTCGATCTGGGGCTGGTGTATGACCTCAGTCTCGAGCATCTCGAAAACGGCCGGCGCAAGGTCTACGTCAAGCTGACGCTCACGGCGCCGGGCTGCGGGATGGGCGATATCCTGGTGGAGGATGCGCGCACCAAGCTGGAGATGATCCCCACGATCGAGGAAGCACAGATTGACCTGGTGTTCGATCCGCCCTGGAACCAGTCGATGATGTCGGACGAAGCCAAGTTGCAGACCGGCATGATGTAAGCCGTGACACTGTCGATCATTGGCTGTTCGACTATGCTGGCCGGCACGGCCGGATGCAGTGCCGGCGCCATCCTGAAGCCGCGCCATGCAAGAACGTGGGACGCTGCCTGCCGCATCCGCCGAGAGTGACGCCAGGAGCTTGATAGACCGCGGCAACGCGCTGGTGCGGCGCGGGCAGGTCGCCGCGGCGATCGAGTGCTATCGCGCTGCGCTGGCGCTGGAACCGCAACGCTTCGAGGCCCATGCCAATCTGGGTTCGGCGCTGCTTCTGGCCGGTCGTTTCACCGAGGCCCAGGCTCATTTCGGTCACGCGCTGGCAATGCGCCCCGATGAGGCGCCCCTGCACCTCGCGTTGGCGCGTGCCTGCAGCGCGCAGCACCGGTTTGCGGAGGCGGAGGCGAGCTATCGGCGCGTGCTCGCGATTGCACCCGATCACGTTGAAGCGCTGGTCGAACTGGGAACCGCGTTGAGGCATCGCGGGCAGTTCGGCGAGGCCGAGGCGTGCTATCGGCGCGTGCTGGCGCTGCAGCCGGCGCAACCAGCGGCTCATTACGGGCTGGGACATTGCCTTCGCGAACAAGGCCGGGTTGCGGCGGCCGCGGAAAGTTTCGAACGCGCCATCGCCGCGCAACCGGACTTCATCGACGCGCATTACCGTTTGGCGGTACTCCGGCCTGGCGACGCGGACGGCGTGCGGTTGGCACAACTGGAGTCACTGCGTCCGCGCATCGCGAACGTGCCGATGCCCCAGCAGGTCCGCTACTGGTTCACCCTGGGGCGGCGGCGCGAGGATGCTGGCGAGTACGACGCCGCGTTTGCCGCCTACGCCGAAGGCAATCGGCTGCAACGCGAACGCATGGGGAAGACCGGTGCCCCGGAAAGCGAAGCGCTGGAAGCGAGATTTGCCGAACGCATTCAAAACATCTTCAGCCGCGAATGGCTGCGCGTCGCTCCACGCGGTTCCGTTCCCGATGATGGCCGCGTGCCGGTTTTCATCGTGGGCATGCCGCGTTCCGGAAGCAGCCTGATCGAGCAGATGCTGGCGTCGCACCCCGCGGTGTACGGCGGGGGCGAAATGCGGCATCTGCCGGACCTGCTGGAACAAACCTTCGGCTTCGACGAACCGGTGCACGGTGTGGCTTATCCCGAGCTCGTTCCGACGCTCACGAGCGATATGTTGGCGCGGATGGGGCAGTCGTATCTCGATCGCGCATGGCGAGACGCAGCGCCTGCAACCCACGTGACCGACAAGCTGACCGGCAATTTCCTGCACGCAGGGATGATTCACCTGATGCTGCCGACGGCGAGGATCATCCACGTGATCCGGGATCCGCGGGACACCTGCGTCTCCTGTTTTGCAAACCTGTTCCGTTTGGGCGACATCCCGTACAGCTACGACCTCGGCGCGCTCGGAAGACACTACTTGCGCTATCGGCGGCTGATGGCCCACTGGCATGCCGTGTTGCCCGCGGACGGGATCATGGCAGTGCGTTACGAGGAATTGATCACCCATACGGAAACCGTGCTGCGTGCGGTGACCGAATTCCTTGGCCTGCCCTGGAACGATCGGTGCCTCGACTTTCACCGACAGCGACGGGTGGTGCATACGGTCAGCGCCGGCCAAGTAGGCCGACCCATCTACGCGACGTCGGTGACGCGCTGGCGCCATTTCGAACGGCATCTCGGACCATTGATCGACGCGCTCGGCGAATACGGTCGGGGTTGACGGACCACGCTTCGTCCGTGGCGACGGGAGAGCATGGCACGGTCTTAAGGTAGCTGTCCCACGACTGAATGCGTTGTTGCGTTGCAGCGTGACGCACAGTTGACGATTGTTTACGTTTTCCCGGTCCGCTGGTGCGAGGTCATCATCGGGCGATCCGCAAACGCGCCTTCCGGCGCGCTGGGGTGCAGGGTATCAAGCAGGGCTTGGCGACCGGCGACTGCCGGTCGGCGGGTGGGGAGTATGCATGGCGGATTTGCGTCGCGTGGCTGCGCGTTCGCAAAGCGTGGCCCGCATTCCCCGTCCCACAAGGAGTCTGTGATGCCAAGCAATCTACGATTGAAGGCCCTGGTCGTTGCCATGGGCTTGGCTGCCGGTTCGGCAGCGTTTGCTGCAACTCCCTCCGCCGTCCTTGCCAATACCTCGGTCGTCACGCAGGCAACGCCACTGCGTACCGGCGACTCGGTGGTCGGCCCGATGGCGCTTACGCAATCCATGCGGGTGACGTTGTCCCTGAAGTGGCGCAACGCAGCGCAACTGCAGGCGTTCATCGCGAACCCGTACCACAAGAACCTCACCCGTGCCGAGTTCGTGGCCCAGTACGGGCCGAGCGCGGCGCAGGTGAACCAGGTCAAGGCGTTCTTGAGCAAGCAAGGCTTCCACAACATCAAGGTCAGCCCGGACAACCTCCTCGTTTCCGGTGAGGCGCCGGTGTCGACCGTGCAGTCCGCTTTCAACACCAGCATGGTCAACGTGCGCACGCAGAGCGGCCGGATGGCATTCGCCAACTCGACCCCCGCCCGCCTGCCGAATACGTTGAATGGCGTGGTGCAGGAAATCCTCGGCCTGCAAACCGTGCACCGTTTCCACGTGTTGCCTCACACCGAGGCCACGGGCAGCGCGACGGGCCACAACCCGACCCAGTTTGCCGCCATCTACAACGCCGGCAGCACCGCGACGGCTTCCACGATCAACGTGGGCATCATCACTTCGGGCAGCGTGACGCAGACGCAGACGGACTTCAAAACCTTCCTGAGCCAAAACGGCCTGCCCAGCATTCCGATGAACGTGGTCAAGGTCGACGGCGGTGGTTCCAGTACCAGCGGCACCACCGAATGGGATCTGGACAGCCAGGACATCGTCGGCATCGCCGGCAACGTCAAGGCACTGTACCTGTACGACACCGCCTCGCTGTCCACCCAGGATCTGGTCGATGACTTCGACACCGCCGAAACCGACGATGTGGTGCGCGTGGTCAATGTGTCCATCGGTGGGTGCGAAACCAGTGCCGAAACCAACGGTGCCGCGACCGGCGACAGCATCTTCGAGGCTGCCGATGCCGAAGGCATGACGTTCTCCGTCTCCGCAGGCGATTCCGGCGCCGACGAGTGCGGCGGCAGCACGCCCGAGGCGAGCTGGCCGGCCAACTCACAGTACGTCGTGGCGGTCGGCGGAACCGAGCTGTACACCTCCGGCACCACCTGGGAAAGCGAAACCGTCTGGAACAACTTGAACCAGAACGAAGGCGCCACGGGCGGCAGCCCTTCCGTTTATGAGCCGATGCCGAGCTGGCAAAAGAACATTGGCCAGAACGCGGGCCATACCACGCGGGGCGTGCCGGATGTCGCGTTCGACGCGAGTCCGAATTCCGGCGCCACGATCATCGTCAACGGCAGCACGGAACAAGTCGGCGGCACCAGTCTCGCCTCGCCGCTGTTCGTGGGCGTGTGGGCGCGCACCCTGGCGAAAAATCCAAATCTGGGATTTGCCGCTCCGCTGATCTACCAGGATGCCGCGTCGCATTATTCGACCGACTTCCACGACGTGACGTCCGGCAACAACAGCGGCGAAACCGCCGCGACGGGCTGGGACTATTGCACGGGCTTTGGCTCGATCAACATCGCGAACTTCGTCGCGGACGTTGCGGGCGGCACGAGTCCGCCGCCACCACCACCACCGCCGCCACCGCCGCCGCAACCGCCACCACCACCGCCTCCGCCACAGCCGCCTCCTCCTCCGCCGCCGCCGCCGAGTGGAACGTTCTCGAACAACAACGTTTACCCGATCGCGGACGATGCAACGGTGACGAGTCCCATCAGCGTGACGGGAGAATCGGGCTACGCGCCGTCCAATCTGCCTGTGCACGTCAACATCACGCACAACTGGTCCGGCGACCTCGAGATCGTGCTGTACGCGCCGAACGGGGCCTACGCGATCCTGCAGTACCCGGACTACAACGACGACGGCAACATCAACAAGACCTACGACGTCAATGCGTCCTCGGTGAAGAGCGACGGCACCTGGAAGCTCAAGGTGATCGACGACGACATCTGGGGTGACGGCGGCGACTACGGAACGCTCAACGGATGGAGCCTGACGTTCTGAGTGTCGTTGTCATGTCGCGGATCGTCAGCCCAGGCATGGCGGTCCGATGCAATGCGGGGCCCGGTCGTTCCCGCGACCGGGCTTTTTTATTCAGGTTCCAGGACGCAGACGCCACGTATTCGACTTCCTGCGCGTGCTTGATGCGCTGCAGCGTGACAAGCGTTTGCGAAAACGACTAGCGTGCATTGGCCTGTGCGTGTGAGGGTGCGTGCCGGCGATCTGGAGTACGTCGAACTTCATGCCTGGTGCATGCTCGCGGGCGTCGGCCAACGCGTGGTGGGGAGGGCTGACTGATTCGTTCCCGTGCCGCGCGCCCAGGTCTTCAAGCTCACCACATTTCGCACACGTGAGGAGACTTCGATGTCATACAAGTTGCACTTGAAGAGCTTGGCAGTAGGCGTTGGCCTCGCCGTCGCCGCGATGACCTGCGCTGCGGCGCCCGCCGGAACCACGGTGGTGGCGCATGCCGCAGCGTTGCAGGCCGGCGACATGGTGACGGGACCGATGGCCCTCGCCCAGCCGATGCGCGTGTCGGTTTCGCTGCATTTGCGCAACGAAGCGCAGTTGCAGGCCTTCATCGCCAATCCCAACCACCCCAATTTGACATCTGCCCAGTTCACCGCGGAGTACGGACCTAGCGCCGCCGATGCCAACGCCGTTGCGGCTTGGCTCACGCAACGCGGCTTCTCGGACGTCACGGTTTCGTCCAACCGCGTGCTGGTTTCCGCGACCGGGTCCGCTGCGACCGTGCAGTCGGCGTTCCACACCAACCTCGTGCGCGTGCATACCCATGACGGCCGCAACGCATTCGCGAATTCCAGCGATGCGGTGATTCCCGCTTCGTTGCACGGCGTCAGCGGCGTGCTGGGCTTGCAGACCGTGCACGTGCCGCACCTGTTCGGGCACGTCCTGAAGGGCAGGCCCGGCGGCGGTGGCGGCGGTTCGATCATCGGCCACGATCCGGTCCAGTTCCCGTCGATCTACGGCGGCACCAGCCTGCCGACCGCGGCCGGCGTGAGCGTGGGCATCATCTCGGAAGGGGATCTCACCCAGACTCTTTCCGACCTCAACACTTTCACCTCGCAAAACGGTTTGGCCGCAGTGACGACGCAGATCGTCAATACCAACGGCACCAGCACCGACACCAGCGGCACGGACGAGTGGGACCTCGACAGCCAGGACATCGTCGGGATGGGCGGCGGGCAAGTGGGCAAGATCATCTTCTACAACATTCCGAGCCTGTCGAACTCGAACATGGTGGCCGACTTCAATACGGTGGTCAGCGCGAATGCAGTGAAGGTCATCAACGTGTCGCTGGGCGAGTGCGAGACGTCTGCCGAAGGCGATGGCTCGGCCGCGGCCGCCGATTCGATCTTCCAGCAGGCCGATGCGCAGGGCCAGACGTTCTCGGTATCGTCCGGTGATTCCGGTTCCAACGAGTGCAGCACGGGCGGACCCAAGGGCACTACGCCGAGCTGGCCGGCCAGTTCGCCGTACGTGGTGGCGGTGGGAGGCACCACGCTTAACGCGACGACCACGACCTGGCAGGGCGAAACGGTGTGGTCCAAGACCGGCGGCAGCCCCAGCACCTTCGAACCGATCCCGAGCTGGCAGGTAGGCGTGGGCCAGAACGCAGGCCATACGACGCGCGGCGTGCCGGACATCGCGTTCGATGGTGATCCGAACAGCGGCGCCATCATCATCGTCAACGGCAGCTCGGCGCAGTACGGCGGGACCAGCCTGTCATCTCCGCTGTTCGTGGGCTTCTGGGCCCGGATGATCGCCGCCAAGGGCACAGGCATTGGCTTTGCCGCGCCCAAGCTCTACCAGTTGCCGGCGTCGGCGTTCCACGATGTGACCTCCGGCAGCAACGGCGGCGAGACCGCGGCACCGGGTTGGGATTACTGCAGCGGCTTCGGCAGCATCATCATGAGCCAGGCGGCCGCTTCGCTCTGACGCGAATGCCTGGTCGCAATTCGGGCCCGGTCGTTCTGTGACCGGGCCTTTTTCTGTGCGTCAGGGATGCGGACTGCGTGCGCAGCGTTCAGCCAACCTGCTCGAACCGGTTCGCGGCGCGGTTCTTGCGCACGCGTTCCGGATCCCAGATGCGTCCGTTCATCGCGATCCAGACGCCCTCGCCGAGGCTCTGCACCGCGCCGACCGCGCAGCCAATGTTGAAAACGGCGTCCGAGCCCTGGAAGCGCGCAGGGTTCAGGGCTCCGGTCAGTACGATGGTCTTGCCGGGGATGCCGGCCAGCGCACGCGCGGTTTCGACCATGGTATCGGTGCCGTGGGTAATGAGGACATGCCGGTGCGCCTGCTGCTCGACGGCGGCCCGGATCGCCTTCCGGTCCGATTCATTCATTTCCAGGCTGTCCTTGCGCAATACCGGGATCACCTCGAACTCGAACGCGACGCCCAACTGGGCGAGGATCTCCCCGATCTGCGGCGCGCCAATCTGATAATCGGACTTGGCATCGAAGTAGACCTTGTCGATGGTGCCGCCGGTGGTGATCACGGTCAGGTGCTGCATCTCGGGCGAATCTCGGCCAGGGGAGGGCTTGGAATTATCGCAGCATGCCCGCAGTTCGTCAGGTGATGGCCGAAGTGTGCGGCCGTGGCATGCGCCCGACGGCCCGCCATGGCATAATCCGCCGTCTTTTGGGTAGACATGCCGCTCGAGCGGCCGCCCCGCAACCGAGAGTCCCACATGTTGTCATCGCTTTTCGTCGCCGCAGCGGCGCCGGCCGCTGCGCACCCCGCCGAACCGAATCCGATCTATACGTACGGATTCCTGATCCT
This sequence comes from Gammaproteobacteria bacterium, assembly GCA_021324095.1. Classification (GTDB taxonomy): domain Bacteria; phylum Pseudomonadota; class Gammaproteobacteria; order Xanthomonadales; family Rhodanobacteraceae; genus 66-474. The sequence goes on along the minus strand of JAJPJT010000092.1, from coordinate 20,464 downwards.
GCTGTTCGTGGTCTTCTATTTCCTGTTGATCCGGCCCCAGCAGAAGCGCGCCAAGGAACAGCGCAAGATGATCGCCGAACTCGCCAAGGGCGACGAGGTGATCGCCGCGGGCATCCTGGGCCGGGTGGAAAATATCGGCGAGCATTTCCTCACGCTCGAAATCGCCGACAACGTGCACATCCGGGTGCAGAAGGGCTCCGTCTCGACGGTGTTGCCCAAGGGCACCATCAAATCGACCTGAGACCCTCCGGGTCCGCCACCTTCCGTGCACACTGATTTTTCTTCTCGACCATGAGCGATTTTCCCCGCTGGAGATACTGGGTGGTTGCCCTTGCGATGGTGCTCGGCCTGCTGTACGCCGCGCCGAACATCTACCGCCCGCAACCAGCCGTGCAGATTTCGCCGAATCGCGACGCCAAGGTCGACGCCACCCTGCAAAAGCAGGTCGCGACCGATCTGGACAAGGCGAAGGTTCCTTTCCAGAGCATCACGATCGACAAGGATCGGATGCTGGTGCGGTTTGCGAACACGCAGGTCCAGTTGCAGGGTTCCGACACATTGCGGCTGGCACTAGGTGACGACTATACGGTCGCGTTGAACCTCGCCACCACCGTGCCGCATTGGTTGCTGGCGATCGGCGCGCACGCGATGCCGCTGGGCCTCGACCTGCAAGGCGGCGTGCACTTCCTCTTGGCGGTCGACGAAAACGCGGTGCTGAAAAAGCAGCAGCAGCGGTATCTGGACGACATCCGTTCGACCCTGCGCCAGAAGCAGATTCCGTTCGACTCGGTGTCGCTGAGCGGCGATGGCGTGCAGGCCGTATTCAAGACGTCCGATGATCGCGACAAGGCGGTCAGCGCGATCGACCAGGGAACCACCGACCTGGCCTTCACCAACAGCCGCACCCCAGGCGGCGGCTACGCACTCCTGGCCAACATCAAGCCGGCTGTCCTGCAGAAACTGGCGCAAGGCACCATCACCCAGAACGTCACGACCCTGCGCAATCGCGTCAACGCGCTGGGCGTCGCCGAACCGTTGATCCAGCAGCAGGGCGAATCCCGCATCGTCGTCGAGTTGCCCGGCGTGCAGGATACCGCCGCGGCAAAGCGCGCGCTGGGCGCTGTCGCGACGCTGGAATATCACGCCGATGATCCGAACGTGAATCCACAGGAGGCCGCGCAGACCGGCAATGTACCGCCCGACGACCGCCTTTACTACATGAAGGACGGCACGCCTGTCGTCTTGAAGAAGCGCGTGATCGTCAGCGGCGACGAGCTGGAGGACGCCTCGGCGGGCTACGACCAGCAGACCGGCATGCCGGACGTGAACGTCACGCTCAACTCCGCCGGCGCAGCCCGGATGCTGGACTTCACGACCCAGAACGTCGGCAAGCGCATGGGCGTGGTCTACATCGAGACGATGCCGGAAGTGAAGGTCGTCGACGGCAAGGAAGTCCACACCACGAAAACCACCGAGACGGTGATCAACAATGCCGTGATCCAGGGTGTGTTCGGCAAGAAGTTCCAGACCACCGGCTTGACCCAGCAGGAAGCACAGAACCTGTCGCTGATGCTGCGTTCGGGTTCGCTGGCGGCGCCGATGGACATCGTCGAGCAGAACGTGATCGGCCCCAGCCTCGGTCAGGACAACATCCGCAAGGGTGATCGCGCGATCGTGCTGGGCCTGGCCCTGGTGCTGCTCGCGGCCGCGATCTACTACCGCCTGTTCGGGATCGTGGCCGACATTGCTCTCGTGTTCAACCTGTTGCTGCTGGTTGCGGTGATGTCGCTGGTCGGCGTGACGCTCACCATGCCCGGCATCGCGGGCATCATCCTGGCCCTTGGCATGGCCATCGACGCCAACGTGCTGATCTGCGAACGCATCCGCGAGGAACTGCGCAACGGTTCGACGCCGCTGGCTTCGATCCGCACGGGCTATGAGAAGTCGTTCTCGGTCATCGTGGACGCCCACGTGACCCACTTGATCGCAGCCGTGGCCCTGATGACGGTGGGCGCGGGCGCCATCAAAGGCTTTGGCGTCACTCTGGCCATCGGCATCATCATTTCGCTGTTTACCTCGTTGACCATGACCCATGCGATCACGGCTTTGATCCATGGCGGCCGACGCAAGAAACTGAAGACACTTTGGGTATGACGGGGTTGTCCTTCGGATAACCCGATACCGGCCAGACACAGCAAACATCGATGGAAATCTTCCGCCACGACCTGAACATCAACTTCCTAGGCATGCGCAAGGTCAGCATCGTCATATCGGCGATCTGCCTTATCGTATCGGTCTGGGCCATTGCGATAAGGGGTCTCAACTATGGCCTCGACTTCACGGGTGGCGTCCTGGTTCAGGTGAGCTATGAACGGCCGGTGGACATTGGCGAGGCCCGTTCGGCGTTGATGAAGGCCGGCTTCGAACATGCGATGGTGCAGAGTGTGGGCGGCACCCGTGAAATTTCGATTCGTCTGCAACTCCCGAAGAATCGGGACAAGAAGGAAAGCCCGGACAAGCTGGCGGGTGCGATTTCCAAGGAGGTGTTGTCCGCGTTGCAAGTCGGGCATCCGGGCGCCAAACTTGCCCAGGCGCCCGATTTCGTGGGGCCCGAAGTCGGAGCCCAGCTGAAGCAAAGCGGCATCTATGCAGTAATCGTGGTGATCATAGGCATCATGATCTATCTGGGCATGCGCTTCGAAAAGCGCTTCGCCGTCGCCGCGCTCGCCAGCGAAATCCACGATACCGTGATCACGCTGGGCGTCATCGCACTCGTCCAGCGTGAGTTCGACATGACCGTACTGGCGTCGATCCTCGCGGTGGTGGGCTACTCGATCAACGACAAAGTGGTGGTGTTCGACCGCGTGCGCGAATTGTTCCGCCTGACCCGTAAGGCGAGAACACCCGACATCCTCAACCGTGCGATCAACAACACCTTGTCGCGTACCATCATTACCTCATCGTTCACTGCGATCGCGATGGCTTCGCTGTACCTGTTCGGCGGCCCGGCCGTGCATGGATTTGCGATCACGATGCTGATCGGCATCCTCGTCGGCACGCTGTCGTCGATCTTTTTCGCAAGTCCCTTGCTGATGTGGCTCGGCGTGTCGAAGAAGGACTTGATGCCGGTCACACGCGAAAATCCTGAGCTGGCGCGGCGGCCGTAATTTGTGCGATCATCCCTGATCGCCGCAGCATTCGGGATGCTGACGGCCACACGTTTCAGCAAGCAGCCATCCATGGCGCCGGGCACCGGCCCGGCCACCCTTGGCCGGTCGCTCGGCCGGGCACGCGATGCCACCGGCATCGCGTAAGCGCCCGTCCTCGCCCTGACTTTTCGCAACAGCTGCTTCGATCGAGCCATTTTCAACGCAGCGACAGGAAGTCTGGGCTCACCGCCATGCGCACCGCGTCCAGGCGCGGGCGCGCGTTCGCCAGTGAGGCCAGAGTTCTTTCGCGAGCCGACTCCGCCGCGGCAATCTCGTCCGGTGGCACAGATGCATGGGTCGCGGCCAGTGCGCGCAGGCGTTCGATGCGTGCGTCAAGCATCCTGCGTGCATTTGCCATGGCGGCGCCGGTGATGTCGCGGATGCGGTCGGCAGCCAGCGTGTCGGCACTCTCGAGCATCGGCGGCACGAGTTGCGCGATGTAGCGGCGATAGCGTGCAAGATCGGGCGCACGTTCGCGCGCGCGCGCGAGCGATGCAGGCGAAGGGGTGTAATCGCGTTGCACCAGCCGCGAATCCACGCACACGGTGAGCGGCGTCGGCGGCAGGAAGCGCGGCGCATCCAGCCGCACGTCAGCGACACACTCGATGACGTAAAGAGCCTCCAGCAGCACACTGCGCGGCGGCAACGCCGGATCGACCAGAAACGCGGCATTGCCGAACTCGCCGGACAGCAGCAAGTCGAACGCGCCGGCGACCAGCGGATGATCCATCCGCAGCAGATCAAGTTCCTCGCGCGCGAGCGCCAACGGGCGCTCGAAAGTCGCGCGGCGAGGGCCGTCGGCAAATCCGGGCAGGGCGTCGGTGGACAGGAATTCCGAATCCAGCAGGATGCTGCCGTCGTCCAGGTCCTCGATGTGGACGCCGAACGGTTCGAAAGCTTGCTGAATCAACGCGTGGGTTCCCGTGTCGGCATCGGCCGCGGCCATCGCCGCGAACAATGACTCGCCTCCCGCGTTCCGCGCGGCAAGTTCCAGCAGACGGTCGCGTCCAGCACCGATGGCATCGGAGAGTTCCGCGTGGGCCTTGGCGGTAGCCGCAACGAGGTCGTCCAGTTCCGGATCTTCTGGTTCTCCGGCCTCGGCGTGGGTCCGCGCAACACGAATGATGTCCTCGCCAAATCGGCGCAGCAGTTCCCGTCCGTCCGCAGGGCACTCGCGCAAGACACGCGTACCCTCGGCATGCCAGCGCAGCACCGCCTCCTGCGCGGTACCCGGCAGCAGTGGAACGTACAGCGTGACCGGGTTGCGTTGCCCGATGCGGTCGAGCCGGCCAATGCGCTGCTCGACCAGATCCGGATCGATCGGCAGGTCCCAAAGAGCCAGGCGATGCGCGAACTGGAAGTTGCGGCCCTCGGAGCCGATCTCGGAGCACAGCAGCAGGCGGGCGCCCTCGGGTTGTGCAAACCATGCGGCTGCGCGGTCGCGTTGCAGCAGCGTCATCCCTTCATGAAAGCAGGCGATCGTTGCGCCGCTGCGCGTGCGCAGTGCCGCATCGATCGCCTCGACCTTGGCGCGCGTCGTGGCGATCAACAGGAACTTGTCGTCGCGATGTGCGTCGAGCAATCGCACCAGCCACGCCATGCGCGGATCGTCCGTGAAGTCGAGCGCGCGTTGTGCAACCGTGCCGCCGCGGATGTCGTCCTCGAACTCGGCGAGCAATGCTTGCTGGCTCGAGGATGCCAACGGCGCCGCCGCGGGTTCGTGGTCGAGCTGGCGGCCCGCGAAGCCGCCGACGCTTTCCCGGCGGTTGCGATACATCACCCGGCCGGTGCCATGGCGGTCGATCAGCGCCGACAGCAGGGCCGCGGCGCTGCCCGGATAGCCAAGTACGAGCGCATGCAGCCCCGGATCGTGCGGGAAGCGCGCGCACAGCCCTGCACGTTCTTCGTCGATGAGATGTGCCCCGTCCGCGATGCGCTCGGCGATGGGCGACAGCTCAGCATAACTCCCGGCTTCGGCAAGATAGCGGTCGAGATCATCGAAACGCGCCGGATCGAGCAGGCGCAGGCGCGCGAAATGCGCACGTTTGCCGAGCTGTTCCGGGGTGGCGGTCAGCAGCACGACGCTCGGTACGGCACGGGCCAGTGCCTCGACGGCGGTGTATTCCGGGCTGGCAGCTTCGGGCGTCCATTCGAGATGATGCGCCTCGTCCACGACCAGCATGTCCCAGCCCGCCGCCAGCGCCTGCGCGTGCCGCTGCGGTTCGTGCGACAGCCATGCAAGCGAGGCGATCGCGAGCTGTTCGTCCTCGAACGGATTGGCCCCGGGGTCGCCGGCGGCGATCGCAGTGCAACGCTCCTCGTCGAGGATCGCGAAAGCGAGCTGGAAGCGGCGGCGCATTTCCACGAACCACTGCACCACCAGCGCGTCGGGCAGGACGATCAGCACGCGCGCGGCGCGACCCATCGCGAGCATGCGCGCAATCAGCATGCCGGCCTCGATGGTTTTGCCGAGCCCGGCCTCATCGGCGAGCAGCGCGCGCGGATGCTCGCGTTCCATGCACGCGGCGATCACACCAAGCTGGTGCGGCAGCAGGGCGACACGCGCCGACAGGATTCCCCACGCGTGGGAGCGCCGCGCCGCCGCGCGTGCAAGCAGCGCCTGCCTGCGCAACTCGTACTGGTGCGGCTTGTCGACGCGCGCCGAGATCAGGCGTGCGTCGGCCTGCGAAAGCGACTGCTCGTCGTCGAGCTGGCCTTCGGCGAGTTCGCGCTTTTCACCCGAATACACCAGCAGGCCGTCGCGCAGATCGATGCGCTCAACCACGAAGGAAACCCCGCGTCCGGCGATGCGCTGGCCGACGCGGAAGCTCGCGCGCGCCAGCGGCGCGCCCTGTACCGCGTAGTTGCGCACGACGCCGGATTTCGCGAACAGCACCTGGATGGCCCGATCGTCACAGCGCAGCACGGTGCCGAGGCCGAGTTCGGGCTCCGCTTCGGAAATCCAGCGCTGGCCCGGGATGTAGTCCATTGCGGCTTGCTGGTCAGGAAAGCCGCGTATTATCGCGCGGCGGTCGCATCCGTGCGTGGCATAACGAGCAGAATGTCGGCGCAGCTTTGGTCGAGGCCATGGATGGCCGGTCAACGGGCAACCAACGCACCGTTGCATGGCGCCGCGGCGCGCAGCCGAACGGCAGAGCAAGCGCCGCATGTTCGGCGCGGCTGCCGTTCGGCGAGCACCAAGGACAGTTTCGCCGACACGACGTCGGCGAAACCGCCATGCCCGGAGCAATGGTTTTGGTGAGGCGTAACGAAAGTAACCCGCGCGCAAGGACTGCGCGCGGAATGACGACAGGGACGTCGAGGCTCAGTATGAGATTGGCTTGGCATACGAATCAAGTGTCAGCCCACTCTCTCAGCAGGTTGTGGTAAACGCCTGTGAGCTGCTTGACCGCTGAAGCGTCCGCGCCGCCCACGGCGAGCTGACGGATGGCGGTATCGAGCTGGAACAGCGTGCGGCGCTGTGCCTGGCCGCGGACGAGGCTCTGGATCCAGAAGAATGCAGCGACGCGTGCGCCGCGCGTCACGGGTTCGATGCGGTGCAGGCTCGATGCCGGATACACGATGGCATCCCCCGCAGGAAGTTTCACTTCGTGCTCGCCGTAAGTGTCCTCGATGACCAACTCGCCGCCGTCGTAGCCGTCGGGCTCCGCAAGAAACAGCGTGCACGCGATGTCGCTGCGCAACTGGTTGCCGTCGGCCAGCGCCATCACAGCGCCGTCGACGTGGCTGCCATAATGGCCGTCGTCCGCGTAACGGTTGAATCGTGGCGGCAGAATCTTCACGGGTAATGTCGCCGCATGGAACACGGGATGGCGCGCGCACGCAGCCAGCACCTCGCGTCCGAGTTCGTCCCGCACCGGCGAAGCTTCCGGAAGCTGTTGGTTGCGCTTGACCTGCGCACCTAGTGGACCCACGGTTTCGCGTCCGTCGGTCCATTCGGCGCCGTCGAGGCGCGTACGCATGTGTGCGACGGTTGCGCCGTCCAGCACCTTTTCGATGTGCAGCAACATGAGGTCGGTAGCCTTCGTTTCGTCTGCGCCTTGAGTCAAGGGGCGGCCGAATCGTTGCCGTATTAACGGTTCGGCGAGGGTTGTGGTGGATGAGATGCTGTTGCTGGACATCCTCCCTCGAATCTCCGGGAAATTTTTCAGTATCGGATCTTCAACGTGAGCAACGCCGAACGCGGCGTACCTGGCGTGTAGCGATACCCGCTCTTGTTGATCGCAGCCACGTATTGCTTGTCGAACAGGTTGTATACGTTCAATTGCAGCGTGGCGTGCCGCGTGACTGCGTAACTCGCCATCGCGTCGAACACCCAGTAAGCGTCGGTGGAGGCCGGCGTGCCGATGGCACCGTCGTGTCCGCGTTGCATTTCGCCGGAGTAACGGGCGCCGGCGCCGAGCGCGAATTGGCGCGGCAGCTTCCACGTCGACCAGGCGGTGAACGCGCTCCTGGGCGTGTACGCCAGCGTGCCGGAGCCGTCCGCGGCGGGCGCGGAGGTCGTGGTGGCGCTGCTGACGATATCGTTCCCCGCGCGGGCGTTTGACACGGTGTAGCCGGCGCTGACCGCCCAATGCGGTGTGATCTGGCCGACAGCACCGAGCTCGATGCCCTGCACGCGTTCGCGGCCGATCTGGTAGTACTGCAGGTCCACCGGATCCTGCACCACGAGGTTGCTCACGATGGTTCGGTACAACGCGGCCGTCAGGCGCAGTTTGTCGTGCAGTACGTTCCACTTGGTGCCGACTTCGATCGTGCGCGCCTTCTCGGGATCGAAAATCGGGTTGTCCGCATTGCTTGCCGCCGGGCTGAACGCGAGACTGTTGCCGCCGGGTGGTTCGCTGGCCGTCGCGATGTCGACGTACACGCTGCCGTTGGCGGCAGGTTTGTAAACCAGCCCCAGCTTGTAGCTGGCAAGATTACCGCTCTTGTCCAGGTCCAGGCCTGGCACAGGCGCGCCGGCCGGCAGGTTGCCGCAAGGGGGATTGTTCCTGCTGCCACACGCGACCACGCTGTCGAATTCGGTGGTGTAGTGGTCGATGCGACCGCCGGCCGAGAGCAACCAGCGTTCGCTGAACTCCATCGTGTCGAACACGTATGCGCCTGCGGTGTCGGTGCGCCCGCGGCTCCACGTGCCGTCGTCGCCGATGATCAGGCCGGCGGCGGTAGCAGGGTCGGGAGCGTACAGGTTGGCGGGGGTCCACGCGCTGCCATCGAGCGCGGCCAGTCCGCCGGTGCCGATTTCCTCGCGGGTCAACTCCACGCCGGCGCTCAGGTCATGCCGGATGCCACCGGTGACGAAACTGGCCGTGAAATTGCTCTGGCTTGTGAGGATGCGGTTCGTCTGGTCCTTGAAGGTCGGATTGCTGCGGACGATCGTCCACGTGGAAGGATCGAGCGGATCGGGCGTCAGCAGATTCGCCGCACTGCCCATGAACGACGTCAGCAGGTAATCCTCGTGGGTGCGGCCCCAGCGCAAGGTGTCGTGCAGCGCGGCGGCATCGGAAAAATCGTGTTGCACGATCAGCGTGGCCAGATCGGACTTGACGTGATCATGGTCGGCGTGGGTGCCATAGAAATTGGAGGGATCGACCCTCTGAGCGCCAGAAAGGAACGGCCGGGCCAGGTCTGGCGTCGAATAACCCGGCAAGCCGATCGTGGGAACGCCGCCGTCGGGCACGTTGTTTTGCGTCACATGCAGGTAATCGACGTACACCGTGGTCGGCGTGCCCAGCCCGAACGCCAGAGACGGCGCGATGCCCCAGCGGTCGTTCCTCACGTCATCGCGACCGGGCATCCCGCTCTTCTGGTCCATCACGTTGAGGCGGAACGCGGCGGATCGGCCGATCACCTGGTTCCAGTCGGCGGTGCCGCGCTTCTGGTTCCAGCTACCGTAACCCAGCGTCGCCGATGCCGCGTTGTCCATCAGCGGTTGCTTGCTGACCATGTTGATCGCGCCGGTGGGCGTGGTGCGGCCAAAGAGGGTGCCGTCGGGCCCCTTCACGACCTCCACCTGTTCGGTGTCGAACACGTCGCGCGAGATCGAACCCAGGTCGCGCACCCCGTCCACGAAGATGCTGCCGGAAGCGTCGAAGCCGCGCATGTACACCGCGTCGCCGGTGGAGGTGCTGCCGTTTTCGCCGACGTAAAACGTGCCCACGCCCGGACTGTTGCGCAACGTTTCGGTCAACGTCGTTGCGCCTTGCTGCTCGATGATCTGCGTGTCGATGACGTTGATCGTCTGCGGCGTGTCCAGCAACGGCTGGGTGAACTTGGGCGATTTGACTTCGTCGACCTTGTAGGCGTTGCGGGTTGCGACGACATTGATCGTCGGCAGTTCGGTCGGGGTGGTGGCGGACGTTGCGCGAGCAGCAGAAGGCGCTTCCGCGGCGAGCGTTGGCAATCCCAAGGCTATGCCGGTCATCAGCGTCGTCAGGGCCATGGGGGAAGAAACGCCGTGGCCGGAGCGGTGCTTGCGGTGCCTGATGCCGTGCATGGGTGCGCTTGTTCTGTGTCGTATCCGCAGGACCTTCGCGGGCGCATACGACGATGTGTTTCGGCACGCCCGCCGCGCACCTTCTGGCTGGCAATACTATACATAATGAGAATAATTCGCAATAATGATTGCATCAGGGCCGGCGCGATTTGCACCATTGCCGGCTTCACCAGCACGCGCGAAGCAACCGCAGGCACAAAAAAGCGCCGCACGATGTGCGGCGCTTCGAAAGGTATGCCTTGCGACGAGCGTTACCAGATCTTGACCGGGTTCTCGCGGTCCATCTTCTCGCCTGGTTTGCACTGGAACGCCTGCGCGAACTGCGGCATGTTGGAAGCCGATGCGAAGGCGCGGATCTTGTCCGGCGCGTGCGGGTCGACGTTCAGGCGCAGCTCCGCGGTCTTTTCGCGGGTAGCGCCTTCCCAGACCCGCGCGGAACTCAGGAAGAAGCGCTGGTCCTCGGTCATGCCGTCGATCTTCTCGTCGGCTTCCTTCGGATTCTGCTTCAACGCCGTCTGCAGGGCGGTGTAGGCGATGTTGAGGCCGCCAAGGTCACCGATGTCTTCACCCAGCGTCAGCTTGCCATTGACGTGCAGGTCCGGCTTGCCGGGGATCGGCGCGTAGCTGTCATATTGCTTGACCAGCGCCGCGGTACGTTCGTCGAACTTCTTCTTGTCCTGCGGCGTCCACCAGTCGACCCGGTTGCCATGCCCATCGAACTGGCTGCCCTGGTCGTCGAAGCCGTGGCTGGACTCGTGGCCGATCACGAAGCCGATGCCACCGTAGTTCACGGCATCGTCGCCCTTCGCATAGAAGAACGGCGGCTGCAGGATCGCGGCCGGGAAGTTGATGGTGTTGGTGGTCGGATCGTAGTAGGCATTGATCGTCTGCGGCGTCATTTGCCATTCCTTGCGATCCGTCGCCTTGCCGATCTTGCCGATGTCGTAGTGGTAGTTGTACTTCGACGCGGCTTCCAGATTCGCGTACCACTGGCCCGGCTGGATCGTCAGGCCGGACCAGTCGCGCCACTCGCCCTTATCGGGATAGCCGATCTTGGGCAGGAACAGCGCCCATTTCTCGAGCGCCTTCTTCTTGGTGGCTTCGCTCATCCAGTCGAGGTTCTCGATGTGCTCCTTGAGCGCGGCGCGGACGTTGGTGACCAGTTGTTCGGCGCGCTGCTTGGATTCCGGCGGGAAATACTTGGCCACGTAAAGTTCGCCGACGCCCATCCCCATCGCATGGTTGACCGCTGAAATCACGCGCTTCCAGCGCGGCTGTTGCTGAGGCTGGCCGCGCAGCGTCTGGTCATAGAAATCGAAATGGTTGTCCTGGAACGCCTGGCTCAAGGCGGGCGATGCATCGCTGACCAGGTGGAACTTCAGGTATGCCTGCCATTGCGACGCCGGCGCGTGTGCCAGCAGCTTGTCGAACTCGGCCATGAACTTGGGTTGCGACAGCGAGAATCCTTTGCCGACGGCCACGCCCTGGGTCTTGAAGAACTTGTCCCAACTGAAGTGCGGCGTGATCCTGTCCGCTTCGGCGACCGTGACGAAGTGATATTCATTGTCGAGGTTGCGCAGTTCGGTCGGCGACAGCGAGGCCTTGGCGAGTTCGGTTTCGAATGCCAGCACCTGGCCCGCCTGCTTCTGCGCTTCCGCATCCGGCGTCCCGATCAGTTCCAGCGATTTCGTGATGTACTTGACGTAGGCGTCCCGGAGTTCCTTGTACTTCGGCGACAGGTAATAGTCGCGGGTCGGCAGGCCCATGCCATCCTGGAACACGTATCCGATCTGTTTGCTGGCGTCCTTGAAATCGGCGCCCGAGCCGAAATCGAATACGTAGCTGTCGCCGTTGTTGAAGCTGGTATCGAGGAAGTTTTCGATGTCCGACGGGGTCTTCAGCGCGTCGATGGCGGCAAGCTGCGGCTTGATGGGATCGTAACCCAGCTTGTCGATCGCCGCCGTGTCCATGCCGGCGTCATAAAGGTTCCCGAGTTTCTGTTCCAGTGCGCTGCCCTTGTGGTCCTTCGCGTCCTGCGAGGCCGTTTCGAGGATCTGCTTCTGCTGCTGCATGGTTCTTTCGTGCAGGATGCCGAACGCGCCCCAACTGGTCTGGTCGGCCGGAATCGGATTGGCCTTGTTCCATGTCGCGTTCACGTACTCGGCGAAATCGTTGCAGGGGTTGTACTGGTCATCCAGCGTGAAGGCGATCGGCTGTTCCGGAGTGATCGCCACCGTCGACGCGGGTGCCGGTGCCGGCGCGGTATGCGCGGGAGCAGGTGCGGTCCTCGAAGCGGCGGGTGCCGATGTGGTTTTGCTTTCGTTCTGCGCGTTGTGGCTGCAGCCGGAAACGGCCAGCGCCGCGCCGACCGCGAGTGCGATCGGGGTCAGCAGGTGCTTGTGCATGGATTCTTCCTTTGGTGGGAAACGATTGCCGACACGCCGCGAGGGCGCCGCAGGGGCCCCCGATTGTGCCAGCAATGCCACGCGATGTTGCGGCACCCCTGCCAGAAGTCATGGCACGATGCGCGAGCGCCACGGATGGCGCGAGTGAATCCAGTGTCTTTGGTGTAACTCTTCAAGATGTAAAGACACTGGATAGACTCGCCGCTTCCCGCGGCTCGCCCGTTGGGCCATCGGCTTCGCCGATGTTCGCTCCGGCATCGTGCCTCCGCAGTCGGGTTCCGCCCCGATGAAGCCGCGGCGGCCCCGGAATGACGAACCTACTCTTCACCGAGTCCCCAGCCCCAGTCCCCGGCCCCAGTCCCCAGCCCCGGTCTGCGACCCCCTACCAAATCTTCACCAGCTCGTCGCCCGTGTGCACCATCTTGTCACCGGGCTTGCACTGGAATGCCTGCGCGAACTGGGGCATGTTGGTCGCCGAAGCGAAAGCGCGGATCTTGCCGGGCGAGTGCGGATCGATGTTCAGCAGCAACTCCGCGCGTTTCTCGCGCGTCGTGCCTTCCCATACGCGCGCGGAACTCAGGAAGAAGCGCTGGTCTTCTGTCATCCCGTCGATCTTCGCGTCGGCTTCCCTGGGATCGGCCTTGAGCGCGGTTTGCAGCGCCGTGTACGCGATGTTGAGGCCGCCGAGGTCGGCGATGTTCTCGCCCAGCGTCAGCTTGCCGTTGACGTGCAGGTCGGGTTTGCCGGCAATCGGCGTGTAGCCGTCGTACTGCCTGACCAGCGCGGCGGTGCGCTCGTCGAATTTCTTCTTGTCCTGCGGCGTCCACCAATTGACGCGATTGCCGTGGCCGTCGAACTGGCTGCCCTGGTCGTCGAAGCCGTGGCTGGACTCGTGCCCGATCACGTAGCCGATGCCGCCGTAATTCACCGCGTCGTCGCCTTTGGCATAGAAGAACGGCGGCTGCAGGATCGCCGCAGGGAAGTTGATGGTATTGGTGGTCGGGTCGTAATACGCATTGACCGTCTGCGGCGTCATGAACCACTCCTTGCGGTCGGTCGCCTTGCCGATCTTGCCGATGTTGTAGTGGTAGTTGTACTTGTCCGCGGCCTGCAGGTTCGCGTAGAAATGGCCCGGCTGGATGTCGAGTCCGGACCAGTCACGCCATTCGTTCTTGTCGGGATAGCCGATCTTGGGCAGGAACAGCGCCCATTTCTCGAGCGCCTTCTTCTTTGTCGCCTCGCTCATCCAGTCGAGGTTCTCGATGTGCTCCTTCAACGCGGCGCGCACGTTGGTCACCAGTTGCTCGGCGCGCTGCTTGGCTTCCGGCGGAAAGTACTTCTGGACGTACAGTTCGCCCACGCCCATTCCCATCGCATCGTTGGTCATGTCGACCACGCGCTTCCAGCGCGGCTTCTGCTCGGGCTGGCCGGAAAGCGTCTTGTCGTAGAAGTCGTAGTGGTTGTCCTGGAACGGCTGGCTCAGCGCCGGCGAGGCGTCGCTGACCAGGTGGAATTTCAGGTAGGCCTGCCATTGCGCGGCCGGCGCGCGCGCGAGCAGCTTGTCGAACTCGGCCATGAATTTCGGCTGCGACAGCGAAAAGCCCTTGCCCACGTCCACGCCTTGCGCCTTGAAGAACTTGTCCCAGTTGAAATGCGGTGTGATCCTGTCGGCCTGCGCAACCGTGACGAAGTGGTAGCGGTTGTCGATGTTGCGCAGCTCGGTAGGCGAGAACGAAGCCTTGGCAAGTTCGGTTTCGAACGCCAGCACCTCGCTTGCCTGCTTGTTGGCGTCGGCTTGCGGCGTGCCGATCAGTTCCAGGGATTTGGCGACGTATTTCACGTACGCGTCGCGGATGTCCTTGTATCGCGGCGAGAGGTAATAGTCGCGGGTTGGCAATCCGAGACCGCCCTGGTTGATGTAGCCGATCTGCGTGGCCGCGTCCTTGAGGTTGGCGCGGGCGAAGAATCGGAAGACGTAGGTGTCGCCGTCGTTGAAACTCTCATCGAGGAAGGTCTGGATGTCGGCCGGCGTCTTCAGCGCCTCGATCTTCGCCAGTTGCGGCTTGATCGGGTCGTAACCGAGCTTGTCGATGGCGGCGGTATCCATGCCGCCGGCGTACAGGCGCCCCAGCTTCTGTTCGAGTTGGCTGCCCTTGTTTTCCTGCGCGTCCCGGGCGGCCGTTTCGAGGATCTGCCGTTGGTCCTGCAGGCTTTGTTCGCGCAGCATGTAGAAGCCGCCCCAACTGGTTTCATCGGCAGGAATGGGATTCGCCGCATTCCATTTTGCGTTGACGTAATCGGCAAAGTCGTTGCAGGGGTCGTACTGGTCGTCGAGGGTGAACGCGATCGGCTGTGCTGCCGCGGTGGATGCCGGGGCCGGCGCGGCCGGTGCGGTTTGCGCGCGCGCGGGTGCCGCCGCGGTGGTGGGAGCGGGCGGCGCCGACTGCGGCGCGTTCGCGTTTTGTGCGGAGTTGCTGCAACCGGAAATGGCGAGCGCGGCGCCGATGGCCAACGCGATCGGGGTCAGCAGATGCTTGTGCATGGTCGTCCCTCTGTCGTTGCGGAAGGGGCGCGGGCGCGCCACGGAATCCCGGAGTGTGCCATTGTCGAAAGGTGTACCACCCTGCCGAAAGTCATGGCCGCTCCCGCTCCATTCAATAAAGCGTCGCGCGCAGCGCGACTCCTATTGTTCCCCTCTCCCCCGCTCCAATCGATAATGCTGTCGCGCGACGCGCGACGATCACTTCCCCTCTTCCGCGCGCGGGAGAGGCGGCCGTAGGCCGAGCGCGTAGCGCTGGGGTGAGGGGACGGGAGAGCGCAAAGGGTGAGGGGGCAGATACAGCGGGCTCCGATTTGTCTACCCAGATCGTCCAACACCTGCATACTGCGTCGACTTTTTTGCGCAACGGGGAATCGCATGGACATCGTGTTTCATGGCGCGGCGGGCGAAGTGACGGGTTCGTGCCATCTCGTCGAAGCCGGCGGCAAGCGCGTGTTGCTGGATTGTGGAATGGTCCAAGGCGACCGCCGAGCTGATGCACGCAACGCCGCGGACTTCCCGTTCGATCCGAAATCCATCGACGCGCTGGTATTGAGCCACGCCCACATCGACCACACCGGCCGCGTGCCGCTGCTGGTGAAGCGCGGTTTTGCGGGACCGATCTTCACGCATCCCGCGACCATCGACCTCGCCGCGATCATGCTGGCCGACGTCGCGAACATCGCCGCGGTGGACACGGATCAGCACAACAGGCATCTGCTGCCTGGCGAGAAACCCGCCGTGCCGTTGTACGCCCAGGACGACGTGGACGCGGCGATGAAACGGATGCAGTCCGTTGCGTACGCCACGCCGGCGGAAATCCTGCCGGGCATCCGGCTGACCTTGCGCGACGCGGGGCACATCCTCGGGTCGGCGACCGTCGAGCTCGACGCATCAGAAGGTGGCAGTCCGCGAAAGCTCGTGTTTACCGGCGACCTTGGTCCGGACAACACACCGATCTTGTGCGATCCCGCGCCGGTGCCTTCGGCCGATCTCGTGGTGATGGAATCGACCTACGGCGATCGCCTGCACAAATCGCGCGAGGACACGATCGCGGAACTGGCGTCGATCTTCGCCGCCGCGCACAAGGACGGCGGCAACGTCGTGATCCCTGCATTCGCGGTCGGACGCACCCAGGAACTCCTGTATTTCTTCGCCGGGCATTTCGACGCGTGGGGATTGGGCGCGTTCCGGTTGTTCCTCGACAGCCCGATGGCGATCCGTGTCACCGCGGCCTACGACCGTCATGAAGACCTGTTCGACGCCGACGCAAGAAAGTTGTGGTCGACACGTCCGCATCCGCTGCGGCTGCCCAACCTGACCCTCACGACCGACGGAGAGTCGTCACGCAAGATCAACGACATCCACGACCACGCGGTGATCATCGCGGGCTCCGGCATGTGCACCGGCGGGCGCATCCGGCATCACTTGCGCCATAACCTCGGCAATCCCGCCGCGCACATCGTGTTCGTCGGCTACCAGGCCAGCGGGACACTGGGCCGCACGATCGTGGAAGGCGCGAAACGGGTGCGCCTGTTCGGCGATGAAATCCCGGTGCGCGCGCACGTGCACACCGTGGGTGGGCTGTCTGCGCACGCCGACAAGGATGGGTTGTCGGCGTGGTACGGAAAGATCAGTGGACATCCGCCGGTTTGCCTAGTACATGGCGAGGACCCGGGCCGATCCAGGCTTGCTGCGGAGTTGAAGACGAAATGGGGCAGCAAGGTGACGCTGCCGATGCCGGGGATGCGTGTGATGGTTTGAGATTTTCCCCTCTCCCGGAGGGAGAGGGGTTCAAATCACGCTGCCGGCCAACTCGATGCGCGCGAGCTCCGTATACGTCGCAGCGGGCTGCGTGAGCTTGCTCTGCATCAATGCAACCGAATCGAAGGTGATCGTAGGCGGGGGATTCGGCAGGATGCCGAACGCGCAACCCGGCCGCAGCCGCGCCAGCGTGACATGCGCACGGAAGCCGCGGCCTTCGGGCGCGAAGCCGGCCTTGCGTGCGTGCATTTCGCAATCGTGCGCCAGCGCGACAAGCTGCGGCTCCGATTCGAGTTCCAGCACCAGCAGCCGCGGCCGCGCGCGGTTGGGCCAGATGGCGTAGCGGCGGGTGGCGATCGCGGGCAGCGTGGGCGCAAGCGTCGGCAACTGGTGTTTCAGATACGCGATTTGCGCGGGTGCGGATGCACCCAGAAAGCGCAAGGTGAGGTGCAGGGCAGGGGGTTCGACCCAGCGCACGCCGCGCGCGATTCCGGCGATGCTTCGCGCCAGCGCTTCGCGGCAGCGTTGCAGGATTTGCCTGCTCGCCGCGTCGGGGAGCAGTGCAACGAAACAGCGGGTCTCGCCTGACGCTTCACCCGCCATCGGCGCGCTCACTGTTCGACCCGTTCCGCGGCAGCGACCCGGCGCAAGGCGTTGCGTTCGACATCCGGCAGTTGCTCCGGGCCGACCGCACCGCCCGAGACGATGAAGGCCATGGCCTGGTCCATGCTCCAGTCGGTCGTGATCAGGCGTTCCGTCGGCACGAGTTCAAGGTAACCGCCGGTCGGATTCGGCGTGGTCGGCACGTACACCGCGGCGACCTCGCGGCCCGCTGCGTCGATGAAGGTGCGGGTCACGAAACCGACCGATTTCAGCGCAGGCGAGGGAAAGTCGATCAGCACCACGCGCTGGGTGCCGCCCGGCTTGTTGCGCATCAACGTCATCAATTTCTTGACGCCGCCGTAAATCGTGTGCACCAGCGGGATGCGTTCCAGCAGACTGTCGACCGCGCCGAGGATGCGTCGCCCGAGCATGCGCGTGGAAAGCCAACCGAGCAGATACAACGCAACGACGGTGAGGACGAACGCGAGGATGGACTCCACCCAGTCGCGGTGCAGCGCATTGGCCGCCGAGGGCGCGGCCAGTCCGATCAGGCCGATGATCCCGTTGACCAGCGGCGCGCCCACGCCAGCGAGCAGCGTGAACAGGAACTTGAACACGACCCAGGTGATCCAGACCGGGATGAACGCCAGCAGGCCCGTGATCAGGTAGCGCTTGATGTGAAGATCGGGTGTCGGCACGAACGATAGCCCCTTGGTTCGTGCATTGTAGGCGATGGGCGCGCTCGCCGATGTGGTGCAGTGTGATTTTTCGAGTGCCGGCACAGCGTGTGGCATGTCACGCGCGGCGCTTTCGATGCGCCTCGTGATCGGGACGGGAATGGAAAAGCCGGCGCGACTTGCGTCGCGCCGGTCGAACGAAGTGACGTCCTCGCAAGCTTATGACGACTTGCCACCTGACTTGTCGTTGCCCTGGTTGTCCGTCGCATCGATGAACGCCGCGACGTTGTCGTGCAGCATGTGCAGCGATGGAATGTTCACGTACACCATGTGCCCGGACGGATAGAACGCATAGGTGATGTTCTTGTCCAGCTTCTTCGGAATCGGCAGGTGCTCGAGTTCATACGTCGCCGTATAGAACGGCGTGGCCAGGTCATAGAAGCCGCCGTTCATCATCACCTTGAGATCCGGGTTGTATTTCATGGCCGCCGCGAGATCCGGCATCACGTTGAGCGAACCCTGGCGCGCGCGGCGTGAACCCGGCGCCTTGTGCTTCATGTCCCAGTGGAAGCCTTCGATGCCGTAGATCATCGGCCGGAAATGCATGTCCTCGCCGAACTTGAGGTCCTTGCGCACGTACTCGTTGAACGCCGAGATGTAGGCCGAACTGATCGCGGCGGATTGCGGGTCGTAGTAGGCCTGCTCGGAAAGCGGATCCATGCTGGGACCGGAGAAGCGGGTGTCCAGACGGCCGGTCGTGGTGTCGTCGTTGTTCTGCAGTTCGTGTTCGAACATGCCGCCGCTGACGCGCAGGTCGGCCTTCATCCAGTACGCGGCCGGCAGGCCAGTGAAGTCTTGCAACTTCTCGGCGACTTCGCGTTCCTTGGCTTCGCTGAGCGTGGAGCCCGCGAAAAGCGCCTGTTCGTAATCGGTCTTGGCGAACTGGATCACCTGCTGGATCAGCGGTCCCAACTTGCCGTTGTCGTATTTCGGCAACCGCTTGTGATACCACGCGGTGGCAGCGTAGGTGGGAAGCCCCAGGACGTACGACATGTCGACGCCCGGATCCGCGTGCGTTCCGTCGATGCTGAGGTTGAAGTTGAGGATTTGCGACTGCAGGATCACGCCATTGAGGTCGATGTTGTCCTGCAGTTCCAGTATTCCGGCCAGCACCGCCGAACGCGTCGTGCCGTAGCTTTCGCCGTAGAGGTATTTGGGCGAGTTCCAGCGTCCGTACCGGGACAGGAATTGGGTGATGAAACGCGAGAACACCTGCGCGTCGCCGTCCACGCCCCAGATCTGTTTTTCCAGTGCCTCGCGGTCCTTGTCGCGCTCGGCGCTGGTCTTGCCCTGCGGCAGCAGCCGGCCGAATCCGGTGCCGGGCATGTCGATGAACACGAGGTCGCTCGCGTCCAGCAGGCTGTATTCGTTGTTGACGATCTGGTACGGCGCCGCGGGCGTGTGCGTGTGGTCGTTGGTCACCACGCGCTCGGGTCCCCATCCGCCCATCAGCAGCCACACGGTCGAGGAGCCGGGGCCGCCGTTGTACAGGAAGGTGATGGGGCGCTTGGACGGATCGGCGCCCTGCTTGAAGTAGGCGACGTAGCTCATCGCCACTTCGGGCGTCGATTCCTTCGCGCCGGTGCCGTCGATGACGAGCGTGCCGGCGACTGCCTTGTAGCTGATGGCCTTGCCTTCGACGGTGACGGTGCCGGTGGTGGTGGACGACATCGGCTTCATCAGGCGCTGGACCAGGGTTTCGCTCGGCGTGTTGGCGGCGTTCGGGGCGGCATTGGCGGTCGTGGAGGTGCTGGCGCTGGACGGCGGGGCGGCAAAGGCGGGAGCGGCGCACATCAACGCGGCCGCAAGGGCGACGGCAAGACGATTGAAGTTCATGGGTTCATTCCAATTTGCGAGTGGAGGGACATGCAGGAACGCGTGTTGCGCGTCCGGAGTCCCCGCGAGTATGCGCTTTCGCTTCGCTGAGCCCATAGGCGACAAGTCATGCCTCGACGCGATCGGCGACCGCGCTCAGCCAAAAGGTGTGCGCGTACTCCGGCAACGCCCCCCTCACCCGCCAAGCGCTGCGCGCTTGTCCCCCTCTCCCCTGTGGGGAGAGGGTTGGGGTGAGGGGGCAATCGAGATTTGGGCTTGAAATTCTCGAACTTTCACGAGCGCGATGCCCATCGAATGCACGCCGGCCATCCCCAAACCTCGTGACGAATTTTCGCGAACACCTGCTTCGCCAACGGATCGAGTTACTGGCATTGCACCCGCAAAAAAACCGGCGCGACTCGCGTCGCGCCGGTTCGAACAGGGTCTCGGCCCGCAGTTTCACATTTTCCGCTGGCGGGTTGAAACCCGTCCTACTTCTGTTGGTTGTCGGTGTCCTGGATGAATCTGGCGACGTTGTCGTGCAACTGCTGCAGCGACGGGACGTGCGCGTACACCATGTGGCCCGACGGGTAGAACGCGTAAGAGATGTTCTTGCGCAGGCTTTCCGGGATCGGCAGGTGCTCTTCCTCGTAGATCGCCGCGTAGAACGGCGTGGCGAGGTCATAGAATCCGCCGTTCAACATCACCTTCAAGTTCGGGTTGTACTTCATCGCGTCGGCGAGATCGAGCATGACGTTGACGCTCGGCCACGCAAATTGCATCCCCGGTGACTTGTGCTTGAAGTCCCAATGGAAGTCTTCGGCGCCGTACGCGGAAGGCCGGTACTTCATGCCTTCGCCGAACTTCAGGTCGTT
>JAJPJT010000108.1 GCA_021324095.1 Gammaproteobacteria bacterium | reverse complement strand
TCACCCGCACCACTTCCGGAATCACGTCGCCGGCGCGCCGCACGATCACGGTATCGCCGGCGCGGACATCCAGCCGCGCGACCTGGTCCATGTTGTGCAGCGTCGCCTTGGTGACGGTGACACCGCCGACCTGCACCGGCTGCATCACCGCGAACGGCGTCGCGGCGCCCGTGCGCCCGATGTTGATCTCGATGGACTCGATGATCGTGCTCTTTTCCTGGGCCGGATACTTGTGCGCCAGCGCCCATCTCGGCGCGCGCGACACGAAGCCCATCTCGTTCTGCTGGTCGTAGCGATCAAGCTTGTAGACGACGCCGTCGATGTCGTACGGCAACGCATCGCGCTGCGCGCCCATGCGATGGTAATAATCGAGCAATCCTTCCAGACCTTTGGTCTTTTCCACCTGCGGACTCACCGGCAAGCCCCATTCGCGCAATTGGTCGAGTGTCGCAGAGTGGCTGTCGGGCAAATGGCCGCCGCGCACCTCCCCCACGGCGTAGGCATAGAACGCCAGCGGACGCGCCGCGGTCACACCCGGATCGAGCTGCCGCAGCGAACCGGCCGCGCCATTGCGTGGATTGGCCAGCGTGCGTTCGCCGCGCTCGCGCGCACGGGCATTGAACGCATTGAACGCGGCCTTGGGCATGTACACCTCGCCTCGCGCTTCGAGCACGCGCGGATAGCCGCTCCCGCGCAGCTTCAGCGGAATGGCTTTCACGGTGCGGAGATTGGCGGTGACGTCCTCGCCCACCGCGCCATCGCCGCGGGTGGCGCCCTGCACGAACGCACCCGCTTCGTAACGCAAGCTGATCGCCAGACCATCGAGCTTGGGCTCGGCGGAAAACACCAGATCCGATTCGGCGCGGCCCAGGGTCTGTGCGATCCGGCGCACGAATGCTGCCGCTTCTTCATCCGTGAAGGCATTGGACAGCGACAACATGGGCAGCGCATGCCGTACCTCGGCGAAACCGGCACTTGCACGCGCGCCGACGCGGCGGGTGGGCGAATCCGGGGTCGCGAGTTCGGGATGCGCTGTTTCCAGTTCCTCGAGTTCGCGCATCAGGCCGTCGTATTCGGCGTCCGGAATGTCCGGGTCGTCGAGCACGTAATAGCGATAGTTGGCATCGGCGATCGCGTCGCGCAACGCTTCGGCCTGCTGCGCCGGCGTGCCGGCCTGCCTCGTCATGGGTGCCTTGGCCATGGTGATGAATCACGTCCGTCGGTCCGCCAAGTCTACCCGGCACGTCACGGGCGCCGCTGCGCCTCGAAAGCGGCTGCAACCGTTTTCCAGCGCGAAAGGTGAACGAAAGGTGGACATAGCAGTATCAATACCGGGTGAGTTGCGGTCCCTCCTTGTCTTGGGCAGTTTTGTGGCAACCCTCGTGCTACCGACTGTTCATGTTCTCACCCTCGTATCCGGCCTGCGTCGAACCTCTCCCCGGTGACGCAGGCCGGACACGCCTTGAATGGCATCGGCTGATCGCATACAGACCCGTCGTGCGTAAAGCGCACGCTACGCGCTGATCGAAGCGCGCGACGCTAAAATGTCGGATTCTTTCGCGGCGCCCGGCCACGCGAACACCCTCCGATGTCCGAAGCGGAATCTCCCGAAGGCATCGCGCGCATGCGCGGCCTGATCTGGCTGGTTGCGGCTGCGTTCTTCATGCAGACGCTCGACTCGACCATCGTCAACACGGCGGTGCCGAGCATCGCGCATGCGCTGGCGGTGCGTCCGATCGATCTCAAGACCGCGCTGACCAGCTACGTGCTGACGCTGGCCATCTGCATTCCCGCAAGCGCATGGCTGTCCGACCGCTTCGGCACGCGGCGCGTATTCGCGGCGTCCGTCCTGATTTTCACGCTGGGCTCATTGGCTTGCGGCCTTTCGCAGAACCTGACGCAACTGGTTGCCTCGCGCGTGCTGCAGGGTATCGGCGGCGCGCTGCTGATGCCGATCGGGCGCTACGTGCTGGTGCGCGCGTTCGGTCCCAAGGACTTCGTCGCGGCGATGAGCACCGCGGGCATTCCCGGCCTGCTCGGCCCGGTCGTGGGCCCATTGCTGGGCGGTGTATTGTCGCAATACGCGTCGTGGCGATTGATCTTCCTGGTCAACGTGCCGGTCGGCATGGTGGGCCTGTGGCTCAACCGCACGCACATGCCCGACTTTCGCGGCGAGCGCAGGCCATTCGACTGGATCGGCTTCGTATTGTTCGCACTTGCGTCCGGCATGCTGCTGACCGCAGCCGAAGCCGGTGGCGACGGCGATTACCGCAAGGCCGGCGCCGCGGCGATCGTCGGCGTCATCGTGGGCTTCGTATATTGGCGCTACGGCCATCGCGCGCGACATCCGGTGGTGGACCTCACGCTATTGAAGGTACGCAGCTTCACCATCGCGGTGGGCGGCGGCATGTGCACGCGCCTCGGCACCGCGGGCTTGTCGTTCATCCTGATGCTGTTCCTGCAGGTCGGTTGCGGCTGGACCCCGACGGCGGCCGGATTGATGATCGTGCCGCAAGCCGTCGCGATGGTGCTGATGAAGCTGCTGATCGACCGCATCCTGAAGCGCTACGGCTATCGCCGCACGTTGTTCGTGAATACCGCGATCGCAACCGCGCTGCTCGCGTGCTTCGCGTTGTTCGATGCCACCACGCCATGGTGGGCAATCGCGTTGCTGATGTTCGCCTACGGGTTCGTGATGTCGCTGCAATACACCGCGATGAACACCCTCGCCTTCGTGGATCTTCCGCCCGAGCGCGCGGCGCAGGCCTCGTCGGTCACCTCCGCGGTGCAATACCTCGTGATCAGCTTCGGCATCGCGCTGTCGTCGTGGCTGCTCGCGATTTTCCTGATCGGCCACCACCACGATCCCGCCGCCTACGTGCGCGGCTTCCGCATCGCGGTACTGGTGATGGCGGCGTTCTCGCTGATTGCCGTGTATGTGTTCACCCGCTTGCGCCACGATCGGCCGTTGCGGCGGCCGATCACCACACCTGAAACTGCGGCGTGAGCGCTCCCCAATAAAGAGCGCAAGCGCTTGACACGGATCAAAGCGGATCAACGCGGATATCTGATCCGACGCATCTGATTCAATCCGCTCTTATCCGTGTCAAAAGCTTTTCTTCCCCTGAATTCAAAGCAGGCGCATTTCGCAACTCTCCTCCCGGTGAAGCGGCTGGAATGCAGGAGGAGGAGAAGAAGAGCGCACCCGCTCACATCGTCCTGTAGCATCGCGCGATGGCCCACACCACCGCGATCCTGCTGGAAGTCTTCATCATCTTCGCGGCTGCACAGGTCGGCGGCACGATCGCACGCTGGATTCGTCTGCCGGACGTGGTCGGGCAGATCGTGATCGGGTGCATCATCGGTCCATCCGTGCTGGGCTGGATCACGCCTTCGGAACCGCTTGAAGTATTGTCCGAAATCGGCGTGGTGCTGCTGCTGTTCGCGGTTGGCCTGGAGACGCGCCTCGAGGACGTGAAACGCGTCGGCGGCAGCGCATTCGCGGTGGGCGTAATCGGCGTGATCGTGCCATTCGTGTGCGGCACGTTCTGGGCGCACTCGATCGGTCCCGATTGGCCGCGTTCGCTGTTCGTGGCGGCGGCGTTCGTGGCGACTTCGGCAGGCATCACCGCCAGCGTGCTGAAAGAACTGGGTGTGCTGCGTCGCACTGAAAGCCGCGTGATCCTCGGTGCCGCGGTGATCGATGACATCCTTGCGATGCTGCTGTTGGGCGTGGTGGTCGCGATCCAGGCCGGCGGCTCGCTGCGCGTGGGACGATTGCTGGCCGTCGCCGCGGAGGCAATCGGCTTCGTGCTGGTGGTGGGCTGGCTGGGCACCCTGCTGATGCGACGCGGATCGAAGTGGCTGGATCGCGCCCGCAACCCCATGTCGCCGCTGCTGGCGGTGCTGGTGCTGTGCCTCGGGCTGGCCTGGGTGGCGACGCGCTTCGGGCTGGCGGCGATCATCGGCGCATTCCTGGCCGGGATGATCGCGTCGGAAACCCGCCAGCGCGTGCAGCTTGAAGAGCAGATGCAGCCCCTGCTCGCGTTGCTGACGCCGTTTTTCTTCGTGCTGACCGGCGCGAAGGTCGAGCTCGCCAAGCTCGCGAGCGGCGAGGCGCTGTGGCTGCTGCTGATCGCGACGCTGCTGGCGCTCGTCACCAAGCTGGTCGGCGGATGGCTGGGCGCGCTGCGGCTCGGGCCACGCAGCGCGCTGATGGTCGGCGTCGGCATGATCCCGCGCGGCGAAGTCGGCATCGTGGTCGCCGCGCTCGGGCTGTCCGCGGGCGTGTTCGGCGATCTGATCTACGCAGTGATCATCGCGATGAGCCTGCTGACGTCGATCATCGCGCCGCCGTTCCTGGCGATGCTGTTGAAAACCGGGACCGGGGACCGGGGATCGGGGATCGGCAACGGAGTCGAGAAGGCTCGGCCGGGTTCAGGCGCCCCGTAAGTTCGGGAGGCGCGCGGCGACGGCATCGAAGAACGTCGGCGGCAATTCGGCGTCCACGGGCACCACCCACCAGTTTTCCCGTGCGAACGCGCGGCACTTCACCGCGTCCTTTTCGGTCATCTGCACGGGCAGGCCGTCGCCGAAATCGAGGTCGGCCGCGGCATAACGGTGATGGTCCGGGAAAGGATGTTCGATCACTTCGATGCCTTGTGCGCGCAGCGTGTCGAAAAAACGCGACGGGTGGCCGATTCCGGCCACGGCGTGGCTGCGCCGGCCCGCGAACGCGGACAGTGGAAGCGCGCGCGTTCCATCGACTGCGGTCGCGTCGCCGGTTACGAGCCGCATAGGAATCTCTCCGGAACGCGGCTCGCCGCCGTTGCAGACGACGAACCCGGCATCGTTCAAACGCGACTCGGGTTCGCGCAGAGGCCCCGCGGGCAGCAGGCGTCCGTTCCCGAACCGGCGTTCACCGTCGATGACGCAAATCTCGATGTCGCGCGCGAGCGCGTAATGCTGTAGGCCATCATCCGCAATGATCATATCGACGTTTCGGTCGAACAGCAGCCGCGCCGCCTCGACGCGGCTTGCACCAATCGCCACCGGTGCGCCGGTACGCACGCGGACCAGCGCGGGTTCGTCACCGCTGGTGATGGGATCGGGATCCTCGGGCAGAAGCATCGATGTGCGTGCTGTGCCGCCATAGCCGCGGCTCACCACGCCGGGCTTGCAGCCCCGCGCGCGCAGATCCTCGACCAGCGCGATCACCAGCGGCGTCTTGCCGGCGCCGCCCGCCACGATATTGCCGACCACGATCACCGGCACCGGCAGGCGTTGCGCGCGCAACACACCGCGTCGATACAGCGCCCGACGCGCAGCCGTCAGTCCGCCATACAACGCGGCCAACGGCAGCGTCCACCATGGCGGCGGATGACCTTCATACCAACGTTGCTGCAGACGGTCGGCAAGGCGCATGGATGCGCGTCAGGCGGCGACCGTGGCCGGCTCACGGAATTGCAGGTGATACAACGCGGCGTACTTGCCCTGCCGCGCCAGCAGTTCCGAATGCGTGCCCCGCTCGACGATGCGCCCCGCGTCCAGAACCGCGATCTGGTCTGCGTGCTCGACGGTGGAAAGCCGATGCGCGATCACGAGCACGGTCCGGTTTTTCATCAGCCGCGACAGCGCATCCTGGATCAATCGTTCCGATTCGGTATCCAGCGCGCTGGTGGCCTCGTCCAGCACCAGGATCGGCGCGTTCTTGAGCAGCGCGCGCGCCACTGCGATGCGCTGGCGTTGGCCCCCCGACAGCAGCGAGCCGCCCTCGCCTACCCGGCTGTGGATGCCGTCGGGCAATTCGCGGATGAATTCCATCGCGTTGGCGGCCTCCGCCGCGGCGGCGATCGCGGGTTCGTCGGCATCCGCCAGTGCGCCGTAGGCGATGTTCTTCGCAATGGTGTCATCGAACAGCACCACGTCCTGGCCCACCCACGCGATCTGCGCGCGCAGGCTGCGCAGGCTGTACTCGCTAAGCGGGTGGCCATCGAGCAGCAGTTCCCCCGCAGTCGGTTCGTAGAAACGCGGGATCAGGCTCACCAGCGAGCTCTTGCCGCTGCCGGAGCGGCCGACCAGTGCGGTGACCGAACCGCGCGGGCAGCCGAGCGAGATGCCGCGCAGCGCCGGCATGCGCGCACCCGGATAGGTCAGGTGCACATCGCGGAATTCGATGTCGCCGTGGCACCGTTCGATCACGCGGGTTCCGGCATCGCGCTCGACCGGCGCATCGAGGATCCCGAACAGTTCCGCCGCTGCGGCGAGCCCGCGCTGGATATTCGACTGCACCGTGGTCAAACGTTTCAACGATGGCATGATGCCGCCCATGCACATGAAGAGCGTGGCGAATGCTCCGGCGGTGAGGTGCATGAATGGCCGCGTTGCGAAATAAACGATCAGCGCCAGCGCGATCGCGGCAGCGAGCTGCACGAACGCGGTGGAAAGGCCATTGGTGGCGGCAACCTTGACGTTCAACTTGCGCGCGCGGTCCGTCACTGCGTCGAAGCGTTGCGACTCGTAATCCTGGCCGCCGAACACCTTGACCTCGCGGTGTGCTCCCACCACTTCCTCAACGACACCGGTCACCCGCCCGATCAGCGACTGGATCGTGACGTTGATGCGCCGATAGCGCCGGCTTACGTACGTCACCAGGATGCTGATCATCGGCACCATCACCAGCAGCGCCAATGAAAGCCTCCAACTCGTCAATAACATCACCGTCACGAACCCGACGACCATCAGGCCGTCCACGATCGCGGTCTTCGCCGAATCGGTCGTCGCCGACGCCACCTGCTCGCTGGTGTAGGTGATGCGCGAAATCTGCTGGCCGGAGGATTCGCGGTCGAAAAATGCGGCGGGCATCTTCAGATACTTGTCGAAAATACGGCGGCGCATGTCCTGCACCACGCCCCGACCGACGTAGGCCGAACCGTAGCTCTCGATATACACCGCGATGCTGCGCACGAAAAAGATGATGATGATGATGATCGGCATCCAGAAAACCACGTGCGGATCGCGCGAAGCACCGAACAGCTTGTCGATCATTGGCTTGATGATCCGGGCAAACAGGGACATGCAAGCCGGATCCACGACCATCGCGACCAACGTCAAGCCAACTGCCAACTTGTACGGACTCAGCAGGCCCAGCAGGCGCCGATAGATCGTCACATCGGAAATGGTGTGCATCGCAGCGTCGTTCATTGCGCGCCGCCGGCCGTCGGCGGTGCCGTGGCGATCGACAGGTGGGTGAATCCGAGCTGCCCGAGCGCATCCATCGCGGCCACCACGGCCTGGTGCGGTGTCATGCCGTCGGCGCGCAGCAGCACCGGGCGCTCACGATCCTTGCCCGCCACTGCTTCGATCGCGCGCTTGAGCGTCGCTTCGTCGTCACCCAGCACGCGATTGTTCGCCACGAAGAAATGACCCTGCTTGTCGATCACGATCACCAGCGTGTCGCTTGCCGGCGCGCTCGGCCTGTCGCTCGCCTGCGGCAGCGAGACCTTCATGTGCCCCTGCTGCACGAAGGTGGTGGTGAGCACGAAGAACATCAACAAGGTCAGCAGCACGTCGATCAGGCTGACCACGTTGATTTCGAATTCGTCGGCGTTGTCGTTGCCGATGCGCATTGGACGTGATCAGCTCGTCGCGCGTGCGACGCGTGGTGCCGCAGCCGGCGTGGCAGTCGCGCGTGCCTCCGCAGGCACCGATCGCGGAGCCGACAGCTCATCCAGCAGCGCGATCGCCTGCTTTTCCATCTCCACCACGTAGCCCCGCACGCGTGACCGGAAATGGCGGTGCAGCACGTACGCCGGGATCGCGACCACCAGGCCCGCGGCGGTGCACACCAGCGCCTCGCCGATGCCGCCGGCCATTTTCATCGGGTCGCCCACGCCGGACACCATCACCGCGAGGAACATCCGGATCAAGCCGAACACGGTCCCGAGCAGGCCGAGCAGCGGTCCGATCAAGGCAATGGTGCCCAGGGTATTCAAGTACCGCTCCAGACCGTGTATCACATGACGCCCGGTATCCTCGATGCGCTCCTTGATTTCCGCACGCGAGCGGTGGCGCACGTCCAGCGCGGCGGCCAGCAGTTCGCCCAAGGGCGAGTTCTCGCGCAGTGCCTGGATATGCGAGGGACTGAGCTGCTGCGAGTGCGCCCAGCTGCGGACCTGTTCGCCGAGTCCCGGCGGCAGCACCGTGCTGCTGCGCAGCGTCCAGAAACGTTCCAGCACGATTGCGAGGCCGATGGCCGAGCAGACGAGGATGGGCAGCATCCCCCAGCCGCCCGCCTTGAGGATTTCGAACACGTGAAGCTCCGCCGCGAGGTGGATTTTCGCCGGATGATAGCAGTGCGATCCGCGCCCAAACGCGTCCGGGTTGGCATCCCGGAGAAGCATCCGCGTTCATCCGTTCACGTGCGCACGGGTACGCTGGACCCTCATGGAGTTTGCGCCGCGCGCGTGGCGGTGACGCTGACATGGACGCCCGGCCCTCATCCTCACTGCACGTTCTCCTGATTTTCGGCGCGCTGATGCTGGGGATGCTGCTGGCATCCCTGGACCAGACCGTGGTCGCCACCGCCCTGCCGACGATCGTGGGCGACCTCGGCGGCGTCGACCAGCTCTCGTGGGTGGTGACGGCGTACCTGCTGGCGTCCACGGTCTCGACGCCGATGTGGGGCAAGCTGGGCGACCTGTATGGCCGCAAGCACATGTTCGAGGCGGCGATCGCGATCTTCCTGATCGGATCCGCACTGTCGGGCCTCAGCCGCAATATCGTCGAGCTGATCGGCTTTCGCGCCGTGCAGGGATTGGGCGGCGGCGGCCTGATCGTCACCGCCCAGGCGATCATCGCCGACGTGGTGAGCCCGCGCGAGCGCGGCAAGTATCAGGGCATCTTCGGCGCCGTGTTCGGCGTCAGCAGCGTCGTCGGTCCCCTGCTCGGCGGCTTCTTCGTGGACCACCTCACCTGGCGCTGGATTTTCTACATCAACCTGCCGCTGGGCGGGCTCGCATTGGCGGCGACCGCCGTGGTGCTGCCCCATTCGCCGCGGCGCAGGGAAGCGGTGGTCGACTACGCGGGCGCCTTGTTGATCGCCGCCGGCACCACTTGCCTGATCCTGATGACCTCGCTCGGCGGCGCGCGCTTTCCATGGCGCTCGCCGCCGATCCTCGCGATGGCGGTGATCGGCGCTCTGCTGGTTGCGGGCTTTGTGTTCGTGGAACGGCGCGCGCGTGAGCCGATCCTGCCGCCGCACCTGTTCAGGCTGAGGGCGTTCTCGATGTCGGGCGCGCTCGGGCTGGTGGTCGGGTTCGCAATGTTCGGTTCGATCACGTTCCTGCCGCTGTACCTGCAGATCGTCAAGGAAGTTTCGCCGACCGAGTCCGGCCTGCGATTGATCGCGATGATGGCAGGCCTGCTGCTCACTTCCTCCTTGAGCGGCATGCTGATCACCCGCACCGGGCGCTACAAGGCTTTCCCGATCGTCGGCTGCGCGATCTTTTCGGCCGGGCTGTTCCTGCTCTCCAGCATGGGCGCGCACACGAACATGATGCTCATGGAGGCGTACATGTTCGTGCTGGGTTTCGGCCTCGGCATGGTGATGCAGGTGCTCGTCATCGTGGTGCAGAATGCGGTGCCTTACCAGGATCTCGGGGCCGCGACCTCCGGCGTGACCTTCTTCCGGTCGATCGGCGGTTCGTTCGGGGTCGCGGTGTTCGGCGCAATCTTTTCCAACGCGCTGGACGCGGCGATCCGGCAGGACCTGCCGGGCAGGTTTGCGTCGGCGGGTTCGGTGACGAATATCCAGGCCAATCCGGCGCGGCTGGCGCAGCTTCCGGCGGCTGTCCATGCGGGGTACGTGCATGCTTACGCCGCGGCCCTGCAACCGGTGTTCCTCGTCGCCGGATGCGTGGGCATCGCCGCATTCCTGTTGGCATGGTTCATCCCGGAAGCCGAGCTGAAGCAGACCACGCTCGCCACCGACACCGGCGATACGTACGCAATGCCGAGCGAACGCACCTCCGCCGCCGAGCTGATGCGAGCGCTGAGTGTCCTCGCCAACCGCGAGGACCGCGTCAGCGCGTATCGCAGGCTGTCGCAACGCGCCGATGCCGGACTCGATCCGTTTGCATGCTGGCTGTTGATCCGGCTGGGAGGCAATGGACCGACCACGCCGGACGCGCTCGCCCGGCGGCTGCACACGACCGCGTCGCGCCTGGAGCCCGCGCTCGAAACCCTTGCCGCCAAGCATTACGTGCAGCGGGACGCCGGGATCATCCGTGTGACGCAAGCGGGACAGGCCACGTTTGCACGCCTGTGCGACGCCAGCCGCCAGGGACTGGAAAAGTTGCTGCGAGGCTGGCCCGAGGAACAGCAGCACGAAATGGCCACGACGTTGCGCAGGCTCGCGGAGCGATTCCTCAGCGAGGATTTCGACGAAACCCTGGCTTCTGCCCGGCTGCGCGCCACTGCGCTGGCGGAATGATCGGCCATGTTTGTCCCACCTACTCGCGCCAGTACCGCGCCTGGCGCACGCGTTCTTCGGCAACGACCAGCGGCGGATCGTCCACCGGAAAGTCGAGGCGCACGGCGCCCGTGACGGGCGTGTTGAGCAGCGGGATGCCGAGGGACGCATATCGGGCGACAACCGGTGGGGCCGGATGGTGGTAGCCGTTGAGGTATCCGGTCGAGGCAACCGCGAAAGTGGGTTTCAATGCTTCGAGATAACCGGGGCTCGAGGAGGTCTTGCTGCCATGGTGCGGCGCCACCAGCACCAGCGGCGGACCGGCCGGTACGGCGCGTGCGATATCCGGCTCGATTCTCGAGGTCGTGTCGGCCGGCAGCAACAGCCGTCCACCGCGACCGGTCACCAGCAGCACGCAGCCGGCGTCGTTGTCGCGCGCGCTGACCGGCGAGGACGGCGACAGCATCCGGAAATCGATTCCATCCCACTCCCAATGTTGTCCCGCATGGCACTGCTGCATCGGAATGGG
>JAJPJT010000104.1 GCA_021324095.1 Gammaproteobacteria bacterium | reverse complement strand
TCACGCCCTAGGCGACCTCCGAACGCGCGCCGACGAAGGCGTTGTCCTCGATGATGACGGGGCCGGCCTGCAGCGGTTCCAGCACGCCGCCGATGCCGACGCCACCCGAAAGATGCACGCGCGCGCCGATCTGCGCGCAGGACCCGACGGTGGCCCAAGTGTCGATCATCGCGCCGGGGCCGACGTACGCGCCGATATTGACGTAGCTCGGCATCAGTACCGCATCTTTTCCGATGAACGCGCCGCGGCGCACCAACGCCCCCGGCACGATGCGTGCACCTGCCCTGGCGAACACATCGGCATCCGTATCCGCAAACCGCAGCGGCACCTTGTCGAACGCCGCCATCGGGCCGCCATCCATCACGCGCACGTCGTGCGCGCGAAAGTACAACAGGATCGCGCGTTTTATCCACGCGTTGACCCTCCAGCCGCCCTGCCCGTCCGGCTCGGCCACGCGCAAGTGTCCGCTCTCCAGCTCATCCAGCACCCGATCGAGCGCAGGCCGCAGTGCGCGGGTGCCCGCACTGTCCAAGCTGGCGCGGCCTTCCCACGCCGCGTCGATCGTTTCCTGCAACTCACCCATTTCGCGTCTCCTGATCGGCCGCCATGCTGCCCGCTGCGAGCCGCCGCTGCAACGCCCCGCGCAACGACTGTTGCAGCGAAGTATCCAGCGGTGCGTCGTGGCGGTCGCTCAATTCGAAAAAGTCTTCGACCTGGTCGCCGAAGGTCGCGATCCGCGCATCGTGCACGCGCACGCCGGCGTCGAGGAATGCCTGCGCGATCGCGACCAGCAGGCCCGGCCGGTCGCTGCAGGTCAGCGCGAGGCGCGTCACCGGCTGGCCGTCGCCACCCTGGAAGTCGATCCGTGGCGGGCGCTGGAAATGCCGCAGCCGCCGCGTCAGGCCGCGGCGCGCCGGCGTGGTGCGCAGGCTCGCGGCGCTCAGCACCCGCATCAACGCGTCACGCAGTTCCAGCGTGCGTTCGGCCGGCGCAGGCGCCTGGGTGCCGGCATCCAACACCGTAAACGCATCCAGCGCGCGACCATCCCGCGAGGTCATCACCCGCGCGGCGACCACGTCGAGGCGCATCCGGTCGAGTGTCGCGGCCACCGCGGCGAAGACGCCGTCGCGGTTCGGCGTCGCCACGAAGACTTCAGTGCCGCCCCGCACGTCCGGTGGGCGAACCGCCACCACCGTCGAAGCGTCGCCGCCCTCCAGCACCGCTGCGACTTCCCACGCCAGCAACTCCGGCATCTGGCGCAGCAGCGCCACGTCCGGAAAAGCGTAGAGCGCCCGCGCCGCGGCATGCACATCGAAACCCTGTCCCGCCAGCACGGCGAGCGCGCGCTCGCGCGTTTCGTGCACGCGCACTTCCGCGCGTGCGGGGCGGGCCAGGTCGCGCCGCAACACGTAGCGCGCGGCGACATACAAATCCGCAAGCAGGCGATCCTTCCATGAGTTCCACAGCTTCGGGCTGGTGCCGGCGATGTCGGCGATCGTCAGCAGGTACAGCATGTCGAGGCGGTCCCAGTCGCCCACCTGCACCGCGAAGCGATGCACCACTTCCGGATCGGCGATGTCCTGCCGCTGGGCGGTGATGCTCATCAACAAATGCCAGCGCACCAGCCACGCGACCTCTTCGATGTCGTCTTCGCCGAGGCCGAGGCTGCGGCAGAACGCGCGTGCCTCGGTTTCGCCCAATTCGGAATGATCGCCGCCGCGTCCCTTGGCAATGTCGTGGAACAGCCCCGCCAGCAGCAGCAATTCCGGCTTCGCCAGACGCGCAAAGGCGTCGCACGCCAGCGGAAGCGGCTGGCGCGCTTCCGGTTCCGCATAGCGCGCGATGTTGCGCAACACGCGCAGCGTATGCTCGTCGACAGTGTAGACGTGGAACAGGTCGTACTGCATGCGGCCCACCACGCGTGCGAACGGCGGCAGGATCGCAGCGAGCACGCCGTGGCGGTTCAATGCTTCGAGCACGCGCACGGCACCGGCGCCACGGCGCAACAGCGCGAGGAAGGCAGCGAGAACTTCCGGATTGTGCGACAACGCGGTTCCATGTTGAACCAGCGCGTGCTCGACGGCACGCATCGTGGCTGCCGTGATGCCCGTGCAGCCTTCCATGTCGAAACGCTTCACGAATATTTCGATCAGGCCCTCCGGCGCATGCCGCAGCCAGTCCAGATCGCGCAGCTCCAGGCGCGTGCCGCGCAGCACGAAATGCGCATCCAATTCGCGCGGCGGCGGCAGTGGATGCATATATTCCTGCAGCCGTTCCAGCAACTGCACCAGCAATCGCTCAGTCGTGCCGGCAGCGCGGAAATAATCCTGCATGAAGCGCTCGACCGCAGCATTGCCGCCCGTATTCACGTCCTCATAGCCCAGCCTCGCCGCGAGCGCGCGCTGCCAATCAAACAGCAATCGCTCCTCGGCACGGGCGGCTTCGAGATGCAAGCCGTAACGGTCGCGCCGCAACACCATGCGCGCTTCGCGCAACGCGTCACGCTCGCTCGCCTCCAGCAATCCGGCGCCCACCAGCCCGTTGAGGTCGTCGACACCGACCAGCCGTTTGCCCAGCCAGCGGATCAGGTCTAGATTGCGCAACCCGCCCGGTCCATCCTTGATGTCCGGCTCGAGATTGTGGGTGGTGTCGTCATAGCGCGCGTGCCGCCGCGCACGCTCGTCCAGCTTGGCAGAGAGGTACGCATCCGGCGGCCACAATGCCGGATCGTCCAGCACTGCACGCAGTGCCGAGACGAAATGTTCCGCGCCCGCTATGCGCCGCGCATCGAGCAGCCCGGTGAAGACGCTGACGTCGGCGGCAGCGAGTTCGCGGCACTGCGCAAGCGTGCGCACCGCCTGCCCCGGCTTCAATCCGAGGTCCCAAAGGCAGGCAAAAAAGGCTTCGAGCGCGCGTACCAAACCCGGCTCGGGCCCGGGATCGTGCAGCACCAGAAGGTCGACGTCCGAATACGGAAACAGCAAACCGTGTCCGAATCCCCCGATTGCAAACAGCGCCGCGGAACCGGTCTCGCCCGCGTACGCCGACCACACGTGCGCGCACACCGTGTCCACGACACGCGCGCGCGCATGCGCCAGCGCGGCGGCATCCGCGCCGTGCCGGAACGCGACGGTCAGCGCGCGAGCATGATCGTCCAGCAACTGCCGCAGCGCCGCGCGCGCGTCGCGCGACACACCGGCGCGCGGCAGCGCGGGGGGAAGGCGGGGGGACGGCGGGATTGTGGTGGCGCTTTGGGCTGACACGTTTGTCACACCCGAGGGGGCGGGGGATGGGTGTTGGGGGCGCAAGAATTGAGTGCCGGTACCAGGTTGCAGTGAAATGAAGGACAAGCGCGAAGCCGGCGTCGATGTCCGTCGGTGCACCCCCCGCTACCCGTCCCCAATTCCCGCTTCAAGCATCCGGCCAGGCGGTCAGGATCTCGTATCCATCGTCGGTCACCGCGACGGTGTGCTCCCACTGCGCCGAGAGCGAATGGTCCTTGGTGACCACGGTCCAGCCGTCCGGCAACTGGCGCGTGTTGCGCTTGCCGGCGTTGACCATGGGTTCCACCGTGAAAGTCATGCCCTTTTGCAGCCGCATGCCCTCCCCCGGATGCCCGTAGTGCAGCACTTGCGGTTCATCGTGGTAGATGCGGCCGATGCCGTGCCCACAGTATTCGCGGACCACGGAATAGCCGGCACCTTCGGCGTGCTGCTGGATCGCGTGGCCGATGTCGCCCAGGGTCGCGCCGGGCCTGACTTGCTGGATTCCCAACATCATCGCTTCGTACGTCGTGTCGACGAGGCGCTTGGCCAACACCGATGGCGTGCCCACGAAATACATCCGCGAAGTGTCGCCGTGCCAGCCATCCTTGATGACGGTCACGTCGCAGTTGACGATGTCGCCTTCCTTCAGCACCTTGCCCGGGCTCGGGATGCCGTGACAGATCACGTGGTTGACCGAGGTGCACAAAGTCTTCGGAAAACCGTGGTAGCCGACGTTGGCCGGAATCGCATGCTGGACGTCGACGATATGGTGGTAGGCGATCTGGTCGAGTTCCTCGGTGGTCACGCCCGGCTTGACGTGATCTTTCAGCAACGCCAGCACCTCGGCCGCGAGGCGGCCGGCAACGCGCATGCCTTCGATCTCTTCAGGCCTTTTGGGAATGACAGGCATAGATTGGAATGGGTCCGAATTCAGCGACGCGCCGGACCATGCCTCGTGACATCGGGCATCGGCGAGCGGCGCGTCCGCTGGAATGAGGATCAATTATCCATCATTGGCGTCTGTCCTGCAGCCTGGCGCGGCCCAAGTTGCGCCAGGCAAAGGATTTCCATACAATCGTCCAGCTTTGCAAGGGCAAAGCCGCCCACGCCGGGCGTCACCGGCGAATCCACACGCAGGTCAGAAACCGGCACCGGGGTCCTCCGCAAGGAGGTCGTTGCCGCGGGGCCTGCGGAAGCCCAACCCCGGAACCGAAGTTTGCCGAAATCATCGTCAGCCGCCATTTGTCGCGGACACCGTGAAGGCAAAAACGGTTCCCTCATCGGAGTCAACCACATGCCTCAAGTCACCATGCGCCAGATGCTGGAAGCCGGCGTGCATTTCGGCCACCAGACGCGCTACTGGAACCCCAGGATGGCGCCGTACATTTTCGGCGCGCGCGGCAAGATCCACATCATCAATCTCGAATCGACGCTGCCGAAGTTCACCGACGCGATGAATTACCTTTCCGGTCTGGCGCAGAAGCGCCGCACCGTGCTGTTCGTCGGCACCAAGCGCTCGGCGCGCGACGCCATCGGCGAGGAAGCCCAGCGCTGCGGCATGCCTTACGTCAACGCGCGCTGGCTGGGCGGCATGCTGACCAACTTCCGCACCGTCAAGCAATCGGTCGCGCGCCTGAAGGAACTCGAAGCCGCCGAAACCGACGGCACCTTCGACAAGCTGGTCAAGCACGAGGTGCTGGCGCTCCGCCGCGAACGCGACAAGCTGGAAAAATCGCTGGGCGGCATCAAGGACATGAAGAACCTGCCGGATGCGTTGTTCGTAATCGACATCGGCCACGAGAACATCGCGGTGCAGGAAGCCAAGAAGCTCGGCATCCCGGTAGTCGCGGTGGTCGACACCAATTACGACCCGACCCTTGTCGAGTACGCGATACCCGGCAACGACGATG
This sequence comes from Gammaproteobacteria bacterium, assembly GCA_021324095.1. GTDB lineage: Bacteria > Pseudomonadota > Gammaproteobacteria > Xanthomonadales > Rhodanobacteraceae > 66-474. The sequence goes on along the minus strand of JAJPJT010000104.1, from coordinate 16,920 downwards.
CGATTCGCGCGGTGCAGTTGTACGCCCGTGCCGCCGCCGACGCGGTGCTGGAAGGCAAGGCTGCAGCACCGATCCAGGCACGTGGCGACGAGAACGAATTCGTCGAGCTCGATGCCGAAGGCAACCCGGTCGTTTCCGGCAGGGACGAAGATGGCCACAAGCCATCCCGCCGGGTCGCGAAGAAGGCGGCGCCCGCACGCCGGCGCACCGCGGACGTTCCCGTACCCGGCGACGACGACAAGGCCGGGCTGGAACGCGCCGAAGCCGAGGTCGCCGAGAACGAAGCCGCGGACGAAGACGCGGCCAGGTAAGCGCGTGCCGCGAGGTCGCGGCATTGCATCCGGCAAGTCCCCACCCCTTGCCGATTTCGACAGGGTGGCGTCCGCGGCCAATCCGCGGACGACTCCCCGGACGCCGCGCGCCGTGCGCGGCATCCATCGTTCCCGCTGCGCCCGCCACCATGCGGGCGCGTCCAAGCTGATGAGGTAACCCCATGGAAATCACCGCCGCAATGGTCAAGGAACTGCGCGAGCGCTCCGGCGCCGGCATGATGGAATGCAAGAAGGCTCTGACCCAGAACGATGGCAACATCGACGTCGCCGTCGAATGGCTGCGCAAGCAGGGGCTCGCCAAGGCTGACAAGAAAGCCGGGCGCGTCGCGGCCGAAGGCCGCATCGTGCTGGTCCAGTCCGGCAACAGCGGTGTACTGGTCGAAGTCAACTCCGAGACCGACTTCGTCGCCAAGGACGAGAATTTCCTGAAATTCGCCGGCGAGGCCGCGCAGACCGCGTTGAAGAGTGGCGCCAAGGACGCCGAGGCGCTCAAGGCCGCCAAGACTTCCTACGGCCCGACCGTCGAGGAAGGCCGGCAGTGGCTGGTCGCGAAAGTTGGCGAGAACGTGCAGGTGCGCCGCGTGGTGCGCATCGACGGTGCGCCCAACCTGGGCGCGTACGTGCACGGCGGTCGCATCGGCGTTCTGGTCGCACTGGAAGGCGGCGACGCGGAGCTCGCGCGCGGCATCGCGATGCACATTGCGGCGATGAACCCGCAATACATCGCGCCGGAAAACGTGCCGGCTGAATTCGTCGCAAAGGAAAAGGAAATCTCGCTGGCGCAGATGAGCGACAAGGACAAGCAGAAGCCCGCCGAAATCCAGGAAAAGATGATCGCCGGCAAGATCCGGAAGACGCTCAACGAAATCTCGCTGACCGGTCAGCCGTACGTGCTCGACACCAACGTTTCCGTCGGTGACGCATTGGCGAAGGCCAAGGCGAAGGTGCTGTCGTTCCACCGCATCGCGGTGGGCGAAGGCATCGAGAAGAAGGAAGAAGACTTCCATGCCGAGGTGATGAAGCAGGCGGGATTGGCTTGATTTGTGCGATCATCCTTGATCGCCGCTTCGCCAAGTCGCTTTCATCGTGGAATTTGTCGAAGTCGTGAAACACCAGAACGGCCATCCATGGCCTGACTTTCCACAACAGCCGCTTCGACTGTGACCAAGAGCCGCGGACATCCGCGGCTTTTTTGTGCCCGGATCAGGGGCGAGGGATGAGTAGCGAGGGCGCAGCATCGCGCATCCACGCTACGTCGCCATTCCCTCTCGTCCCTCGTCGCTCATCCCTCGCCTTCTCGTCCTTCGCCACCGCGCGGCTACAATCTGGATGTTTGCCACCCACGGAGCCACGCATGGCCGCCAAGCCAAAGTATCAGCGCATCCTGTTGAAGCTTTCCGGCGAGGCCCTGATGGGTTCCGGCGATTACGGCATCGACCCCGAGCTGATCGGGCGGATCGCCAGCGAGATCCTGGAAGCGCGCGCCGCCGGCGTCGAAATCGGCGTCGTGATCGGTGGCGGCAACATCTTTCGCGGCGCGGGTCTCGCCGAAGCGGGCATGGACCGCGTTACCGGGGACCACATGGGCATGCTTGCCACGGTAATGAACGCGCTGGCGATGCAGGACGCGGTGGAAAAGCGCGGCGGCTTCGCGCGCGTGATGAGCGCGATCTCGATCCACGACGTGTGCGAGGATTTCATCCGCCGGCGCGCGATCAGGCACCTGGAAAAGGGCCGCATCGTGCTGTTCGCCGGCGGCACCGGTAATCCGTTCTTTACCACCGATTCGGCGGCGGCGCTGCGCGCCATCGAAGTGAACGCCGATCTGCTGCTGAAGGCCACCAAGGTGGATGGCGTATACAGCGCCGATCCCAAGAAGAAAAAGGACGCGCAGCGTTTCGAGCACGTCAGCTACGAGGAAGTGATCGCGCGCAACCTCAAGGTGATGGACACCGCGGCGATCGCGCTGTGCCGCGATCATCGTTTGCCGCTGCGCATCTACGACATGACCCGGCCAGGCAACCTGATGCGGATATTGAAAGGCGAATCGATCGGGACGCTGGTCACGGACTCCGCGGCACCATAGTCCGGATCGCCTGCACGCAGGCTCCTACTCTATACTTCGGCCAATCTTTTTGGCGGGACTGATCCATGCTCGACGACATCAAACGCGACAGCCAAACCCGCATGGGCAAGAGCGTCGAGTCGCTGCGTCACGAGTTGTCGCACCTGCGCACCGGCCGCGCCAGCACCGCTTTGGTCGAAGGCATCAAGGTGAATTACTACGGCTCGGACGTGCCGATCAACCAGGTCGCCACGGTGGCAGTCTCCGACGCGCGCTCGTTGACGATCACACCTTACGAAAAATCCATGGTCGCGGCGATCGAAAAAGCCATCATGGCCTCCGATCTCGGGATCACGCCCACCACCGCAGGAACGGTGATCCGGCTCAACTTGCCACCACTGACCGAGGAACGCCGCAAGGATCTGGCCAAACACGTCGGACATGCAGGCGAGTCCGCCAAGGTCGCGGTGCGCAATATTCGACGCGACGCGCTCCAGCAGATCAAGAACCTGCTGAAGGACAAGCAGATCAGCGAGGATGACGAACGGCGCGGTCTGGAGGAAATGCAAAAGCTGACCGATCGCTTCATCAAGGAAGTCGACGCCGCTGTCCAGGCGAAAGAGCAGGAACTGCTCGCGATCTGACCGGAAGCCGATGCGCACCCCAGGCCGCAAGATGTTGCGCGCACAGCGCGCCGGAACCGATGAGTCGCGGGGCGCGACCGTTCTCGCCGCACGGATGCCGACGGACAAGACCAAGGCCGGTGATACGCGGCCAGCCCGGGCCGTGGTGCCGCGTCATATCGCAATCGTGATGGACGGCAACGGGCGCTGGGCGCGCCGCCGCGCGCAGCCGCGCAGCTTCGGCCATCGCGCGGGACAGAAGGCGGTGCGCGCCGCCGTGGCGTATTGCCTGCGCAACCACGTGGACGTGTTGACGCTGTTCGCGTTTTCTTCGGAGAACTGGAAGCGCCCCGACACCGAGGTCGGAGCGCTGATGGACCTGTTCCTGAAGGCGCTGGACAAGGAAATCGACGAATTGCACAAGAACGAAGTGCGCGTGCGCTTCGTGGGCGAACTCGCGGCATTCTCCGAGGCGATCCGCACGCGGATGAAGGTCGCCGCGATTCGAACGGCGGGCAATTCGCGGCTGGTGCTGAACATTTGCGTGAGCTACGGCGGCCGCTGGGATATCGCCCAAGCGACCCGCCGGATTGCCGAAGCCGTGGCGCGGGGCGAGATCGACCCTGCACGAATCGACGAGGACACGCTGGCGCCGTACTTCTGCCTTGCCGACGTGCCGCCGCCGGATCTCTTCATCCGTACCGGCGGCGAGCACCGCATCAGCAATTTTCTGCTGTGGCAGCTCGCCTATACGGAACTGTATTTCACCAACACCCTGTGGCCCGATGTGGACGACGCCGAACTCGACCGTGCCCTCGATGACTACGCGCGCCGCGAACGACGTTTCGGTTGCGCGCCGGTCCCGACCGCGCGCGCGAGTTGAGCGCCGCCCATGCTCAAACAGCGCGTCATCACCGCCGTCGTCCTCGCACCGCTGATCGTCGCGCTGATTTTTCTGACCGGGAACGCATTGTTCGCGGCCCTGCTCGGATTGATTTTCCTCCTTGGCATGTGGGAATGGACGCGGATGGCGGGCGTGCGCGGCTATCCGCTGCGGCTCGCATCGTTGCTCGGCTATGCGATTCTGTTCGCGCTGCTCTGGCACGTGTGCGAGACGGCATGGTGGTGGCTGCCCGTGCTCGCCGGCCTCGCGTGGTGGCTGCTGGCGTTGTTGTGGCTCACCCACAACCGGTTCGCGTCACAACCGAGCCGAACTCATGCGTTGCTGAAACTCGTTGCCGGTGCGTTCGTCGTGGTTCCGGCCTGGTGCGCGGTCGTGGTGATGCATGGCGACATGGCCAGACCCGACAGCGGGCGGGGCCACTTTTGGGTGCTGTTCTTCGCCTGCATCGTGGTGGCGGCCGATATCGGGGCATTCTCGGCGGGACGGCGCTGGGGCCGCACCAAACTCGCACCCGCCATCAGCCCTGGCAAAACCCGCGCGGGCGTCTACGGCGCGCTGGTGTGTTCGGGCATCGTGGGCCTGGTCGGCGGTGTGTTGCTGAAGGTTCCGGCGAAACTCCTGCCCGCAATCGTCGCGCTTGCGCTGGTGACGGTCCTGTTCTCGGTCGTGGGCGATCTGTTCGAAAGCCTGATCAAGCGACACGCCGGCGTGAAGGATTCCGGAGCGCTGTTTCCCGGCCACGGCGGCGTATTCGACCGGATGGATTCACTGGTCGCAGCCATGCCGATCTTCGTGCTCGGCAAATTCCTGCTGGGGTTGTGAGAAGCAGGGACGAGGGTCGAGTGGTGAGGGGCGAGTCACGTACATTCGTGCTTGATTGTTGCGTTTTCGCTCTTCCTCGTCCCTAATCTCTAATCCCTAATCCCTACCTCCTTGCTCCCGCAGGAACTTGTGGCGATTTCTCGCGGTCGATGAACCAATGCTCGTTCAGGCGCCACACCACCGGCCTTCAGGCGGATTGCTTTATGATCGGATCGTGCAACTGAACTCCATCGCATGAGCGACCTCACCAACATTCTCGGCTCCGCCTGGTGGATGATCGTCACCCTCGGCGTCCTGGTGACGTTCCACGAATTCGGGCACTTCTGGGTCGCGCGGCGCTGCGGCGTGAAGGTGCTGCGTTTTTCGGTGGGCTTCGGCCGATCCATCAAGTCGTGGTACGGCAAGGACGGCACCGAATATTGCGTGGCGTGGATTCCGCTGGGTGGCTACGTCAAGATGCTGGACGCGCGCGAGGGCGACGTCGCTCCCGCGGATCGTCCACGGGAATTCACCGGCAAGCCGATCTGGCAACGCATCCTGATCGTGCTTGCGGGACCTGGCTTCAACCTGATTTTCGCGGTCGCGGCATTCTGGGCGATGCTGGTGATCGGCAAGCCCGATTTCCAGCCGCTGGTCGGCGACGTGTCCCACCTCGCCGCGCAGGCCGGCATCCAGCACGGCGACCGGGTCCTGAGCGTCAACGGCCAGCCGGTTTCAAACTGGACCGACCTCGGGCTCGCCCTGGCGAACGCCGCGCAAGCGCGCGAAGCCACGCCGCTGAAAGTGCGTACACCCGCTGGCAAGATCGAAACGCACGTCCTGCAGTTCGAAAAATTGCCGCCGCATTCCAGCGGCCAGACGATCGTCGACCAGACCGGCATGGTGCCGCTGCAACGCACCCTCCCGCCGATCGTCGGCAAGGTCGTTCCCGATAGCGCGGCGCGCGCGGCCGGGCTCGAAGCGGGTGACCGCATCCTGAGCATCGACGGCACCGCGATCGACGACTGGCACCAGCTCGTCGACGTGACCCACGCGCACGCGGGACCGAATCACGTGCTGGCGCTGGTGGTGCAACGCGGGGACAAACGCTTCACGCTCAATCTCCAACCGCGGCTGACCACCGAGCCCGATGGCACCAAGAGCTGGGCCATGGGCATCTATGCCGAGACGAAAACCGCCAAGTACGACACCGTGATGCGGCGCGGGCCGATCGCCGCGATTCCGGATGCGGTCGGGCAGATGTGGGACATCACTGCCACCACCATAAAAATGCTGGGCCGGATGGTGACCGGCTCGGCCTCGCTCTCGAACCTGTCCGGGCCGATTTCCATCGCACAGTACGCGCAAACCTCCGCAGAAATGGGTCCCGCATGGTTCCTTTATTTCCTCGGCATCATCTCGCTCAGCCTCGGCATCATGAACCTGCTGCCGATCCCGGTCCTGGACGGCGGCCACCTGCTCTACTACGTGATCGAACTGGTGAAGGGCAGCCCGCTTTCCGACGGCGCGATGGCAGCAGGACAGTACATGGGCATGGCGCTGCTGGTGATGCTGATGGGGCTCGCTTTCTACAACGACATCCTGCGAATCTTTTCGTGAGCATGCGATTCCTGCCCACACCCGAACACACCGGGCGCAGGTGCCGTGGGTCATGATCGTTCCGCTTTCACAGGCGCGGCTGCGCCTGTACGATGCGCGGTTTGCGCAAGACGTCCTTGAGTCCCGGAACCGACGATGAAACGAGTCGCCGCACTGATCCTGTTCGCCGCCCTGTCTGCACCGGTGGCGGCGTACGCGTTCCAGCCTTTCACCGTCAGTGACATCCGCATCGAGGGCCTGCAGCGCATCGCGGCCGGCACGGTCTTGAGTTACCTGCCGATCGAACCCGGCCAGACGATGACCGACGCGACGGCGCAGAAAGCGATCCAGGCGCTGTTCAAGACCGGGTTCTTCAGCGACGTCGAGCTGGAGCGCCAGGGCGACATCCTGATCGTCAAGGTCAAGGAGCGCCCTTCGATCGCCAGCCTCACGGTGCACGGCAACAAGGACATCAAGACCGACCAGTTGCTGAAGGGCCTGAAATCGGCGGGCCTCGCCGAAGGCCAGACCTTCGATCGCCTGACCCTCGACCAGGTCAAGCAGCAGTTGATCAGCCAGTACAACGATCGCGGCAAGTACAACGTCGAAGTCGAGCCGCACGTCACCCGCCTCGACCGCAACCGCGTCGCGATCGACATCGAGATTCACGAGGGCAAAGCCGCGACGATCCAGGAAATCAACATCGTCGGCAACCATTCGTTCACGGACAGCGAAATCCGCAGCGACTGGGAGTCCGGTACCCCGAATTGGACCTCGTGGTACTCCAGCAACGACCAGTATTCGCGCGAAAAACTGTCCGGCGACCTGACCAAGCTCTCGTCGTATTACCTCGACCGCGGCTACGCCGATTTCAACATCAACTCGGCGCAGGTCACGATCAGTCCGAACAAGCGCAACATCTACATCGCCGCGTCCATCCACGAAGGCGACATCTTCAAGATTTCCGAAATCCATCTGCTCGGGACACTGGTGCTGCCGGAGAACGCGCTGCGCAAAGTGTTGCGGATCAAGCCGGGCGAGGTGTTCGACCGCCACAGCATCGAGCTTTCTTCGGATGCGATCACCAATGTGCTGTCGAACATCGGATACGCGTTTGCCAAGGTCACTCCGATCCCGAAGGTCGACGAGCAGAACCATACGGTCGATTTGACCTTCTTCGTCGATCCGGGTCCGCGCGTGTACGTGCGCCGCATCAACTTCAAAGGCAATACCACCACGCAGGACCAGGTCCTGCGCCGCGAAATGCGCCAGTTCGAAGGCGCATGGTATTCACAGGCCGCGATCGACCGCTCCAAGGTCCGCCTGCAGCGCCTCGGTTATTTCAAGGACGTCAACATCGACACCGTCAAGGTGCCGGGCACGACCGACGAAGTCGACCTCAACGTGAAGGTCACCGAGGAATCCTCCGGCCAGTTCCAGTTCGGTGTGGGTTACTCGCAGGTGTCGGGCATCATCCTGTCGACGTCGATCGCCAACAACAATTTCCTCGGCACCGGCAACCGCGTGTCGGCGACGTTTTCGAAGAGCCTGTTCCTGAAGCAGTACCAGGTCTCGTTCTTCGATCCCTACCTGACCGACAGCGGCATCGGCATTGGGTACAACGCCAGCGTGTTGAAGCTGAACCAGGGCGAGCAGAACATTGCATCCTACTTGTCCGACACCGATGCGCTGTCGAGCTATCTCAGTTTCCCGATCAGCGAGACCGACAGCATCAATGCGGGCATCGGCATCAACAAGACCAGGCTAGACCTGATCCCGGGCTATACGCCGCAGGTGTTCTTCGACCAGATGAACAAGATCGGCCATTACACCGTGCACAGCGCGCCGCTGACGCTGTCGTATGCACACGATACACTCAACAAGTTCTTCAAGCCGACTCAAGGTGGCCTGCAGCAGATCAGCGCCGAGATCGGCCTGCCCGGCAGCACGGTGCCCTATTACAAGCTGACCGCCTCCAGCAGCGATTACTTCCCGTTGCCGTTCGGGTTCGTTGCGCATCTCTCCGGCACTTTGGGCTACGGCAAGGCCTACGACACCAACGACATCACGGTGCAGTACGCCGACAGCAATGGCGTGATCCGCACGATGTCGTTTCCGTTCTACCAGAACTTCTACGCCGGCGGTGTGCGCGACGTGCGCGGCTTCCAGGACAACACCCTCGGTCCGCGCATCTGTTCGGGCGTGATCGACGCCAACGGTCTGCCTGACAAGACCGCCATCGCGACGAACGGCGATACTTGCGTCGGCGGCAACTTCTACCGCCCGCAGCCGGTCGGCGGCGCGTTCAAGGTGCTGGGCAGTGCGGAGCTGGTGCTGCCGTTCTTCAAGGACAACAACAAGGCACGCATATCGCTGTTCACCGACGTGGGCAACGTTTATTCGAGCTACAGCAGTTTCGAGGCCTCGCAATTGCGCGCGTCGGTCGGCATCTCGCTGCAGTGGATCGCGCCGGTCGGCCCGATCGTGATCAACCTGGCGCACCCCATCCGCACCCAGCCCGGCGACAAGCCCTACGAAGAGACGCTGCAGTTCTACTTCGGCCAGACGTTTTAGGCAACGCGTTGCCGTGCTGACGCACTGCCGCGTTGCCTGAAGGGGGCGTGCTCCCACAGCCCCCGCCACACCGTTGCAATGCAACGGTGTGGCCGCCCCCTGAAGGGCTAAAAAGCTCGCAGCCGATACACTTTCGTACCGGGATCACCTTTTTCGAGGCAGGACTTCACGGTCGGCGGCGCAGCCCCTGACATCTGGCACCTTTTTGAAGGGCGAATGGAACGATCAACCGGCTATCGCATTGACGAACTGGCACGGCGTTTCAACCTCGAAGCGCGAGGCGACCCGTCGGGCGTCATCCGCGGGGTCGCACCGCTCGCGCGCGCGGGCAGCGAGCACCTCGCGTTTCTCGCCAATCCACGCTATGCGGCAGATCTCGCCCGCACCCATGCCGGGGTCGTGGTGCTGCGCGCCCAACAGGCTGACGCCAGCCCGGTGCCCGTCCTGATCGCGGATGACCCTTATCTCTCCTACGCCCGCATCGCGGCGCTGTTCGAACCAGCATCGGCCAGCGCTCCCGGCATCCATCCGTCTGCGCAGATCGCGGCCAATTCGCGCGTCGACGCTTCCGCAAGCATCGGAGCCGGATGCATCATCGAAGCCGGGGTCGACGTCGAAGCCGGTGTCACGCTGGGTCCGCACTGCGTCATCGGTCCGGATTGCAAGATCGGCGCCGGATCGCGCCTCGTCGCCAACATCACGTTGGTGACACGCGTCTCGCTGGGCAAGCGCGTCCTGATCCATCCCGGTGCGGTGCTGGGTGCTGACGGCTTCGGGATTGCCCGCGACGCAGACGGCTGGGTAAAGGTTCCGCAACTTGGCGGGGTGCGTATCGGCGACGATTGCGAGATCGGCGCCAACACCACGATCGACCGCGGCGCCCTCGAAGACACCGTACTGGAGGAGGATGTTCGCCTCGACAACCAGATCCAGATCGCGCACAACGTGCACATCGGTGCGCACAGCGCGCTGGCCGGCTGCGCGGCGGTCGCTGGCAGCGCAAACATCGGCCGCAATTGCCTGATCGGCGGCGGCGCCGGCGTGTTGGGCCACCTCGACGTGGCGGATGGCGTTACCATCACAGCGATGACTCTCGTGACCCGTTCGATCCGCGAGCCCGGCGTGTATTCTTCCGGCGCTCCGATCGAGGAAAACCGCGCGTGGCGCCGGAATGCCGCGCGCATACGTCAGCTCGACGCCATGGCGCGGCGCATCCAAGCCCTGGAGCAGCGACTGGACACATTGACCAAGGACCGCACTTGATGAACGACAACGCCAACTCCCCCGTCACCCTGCCGGTCGAAGCCGAACAGATCGCGGCGATACTCCCGCACCGCTTTCCGTTCCTGCTGGTCGACCGGGTCGTCGAGCTCACACTGGGGCAGAGCATCGTCGCGATCAAGAACGTCACGGTCAACGAACCGTTCTTCCAGGGACACTTCCCCGGCCATCCGGTGATGCCGGGCGTATTGATCGTCGAGGCATTGGCGCAGGCGTCAGGCCTGTTGATCGGACTGTCGGGGACGGCCACCGACAAGGACGACCGCATCTTCTATCTGGCCAAGGTGGACAATGCGCGCTTTTTGAAGCCGGTCGTGCCGGGCGATCAGTTGCGCCTGGAAGTGCAATTGAAGCGTCTGATCCGTGGCATGGGTATCTTCACCGCATGCGCGGTGGTCGACGGCAAGGACGCCGCCACGTGCGAACTCATGTGCGCGGAATCCAGCCGGTGAATCTGGTTCGCCAGGGCGTCCATCCGACCGCCATCGTCGATCCCGGCGCGAAACTCGCCGACGACGTTGCGGTCGGGCCTTACGCCGTAATCGGCGAGGACGTCGAAATCGGCACCGGATGCAGGGTCGGCGCGCACGCGCTGATCCAGGGGCCTACCCGGATCGGTCGCAACAACCGCGTCGGCGCGTTTGCCTCGCTGGGCGGTGATCCGCAGGACAAGAAGTACAAGGGCGAGCGCAGCGATCTCGTGGTCGGCGACGGCAACACCTTCCACGAGTTCGTCACCGTCAACCGCGGTACCGGCGAAGGCGGCGGCGTCACCCGGATCGGTGACGACAACTGGATCATGGCCTACGCGCACATCGCGCACGATTGCAACATCGGAAGCCACACCATCTTCGCGAACAATGCGACGTTGGCGGGTCACGTCGAAATTGGCGACTGGGTGGTGCTGGGCGGATTCGCGGGCGTGCACCAGTTCTGCAAGGTGGGGGCGCACGCCTTCGCGGCAATGTATTCGGCTATCAATCGCGACGTGCCGCCTTTCATCTATGTCGCCGGCCAGTTCGCGGTGCCGCGCGGCGTCAATGCGGAGGGCCTCAAACGTCGTGGCTTCGATGCCGAGCGCATCGGCGCCATCAAGCGCGCGTACCGCACGCTGTACCTCTCGCACAGGACGCTGGACGAAGCGCGCACGGCGTTGGCGGAGCAGGCGGACGCGAGCGAGGACGTGCGCTTCTTCTGCAACTTCATCGAACGCAGCGAACGCTCGCTGGTGCGGTGAGGCTCGGGGCTGGGGGCTGGGGGCTGGGGGCTGGGGGCTTGGGGCTTGGGGCTCGGGAAGCATAACCTTCGTCATCCCGGGGCCGCTCGCGCTGTTTGCGAGCGAAACCTGAAATCCATCTTGATGTTGCGCTCTTTCCCGTGACAATGGATTCCGGCCTTCGCCGGAATGACAAGGTTCCATGCATCAGTCGAGTCCCGAGTCCCGAGAAACTCGCCGCTCCAGCGGCTCGCCCTCCGGGCCATCGGCTTCGCCGATGTTCGCTTCGCCGTCCTGCCTCCGCAGTCCGGGTCCCGTCTTCGCACTGGTCGCCGGCGAGGATTCCGGCGACCAGTTGGGCGCGGACCTGATCGAGGCGTTGCATGCGCGTTTCCCCGATGCACGCTTCGTGGGTATTGGCGGTCCACGCATGCGCGCCGCCGGATTCGAAGCGTGGCACGACATCGGCGAACTTTCGGTGATGGGTCTCGCCGAGGTCATACGCCATTTGCCGCGCCTGTTGCGCCTGCGCGCGTCGATGGCGAAGCGGCTGATCGCGCTGAGGCCGGATGCATTCGTCGGCGTCGACGCGCCGGACTTCAATCTGGGCCTCGAAGGGAAACTGAAGCAGGCGGGCATCGAAACCGTGCACTATGTCAGCCCTTCGATCTGGGCGTGGCGGGAAAATCGCGCGCGCAAGATCGGCGAATCCGCCGATCGCGTGCTGTGCCTGTTTCCGATGGAACCCGCAATTTACGCAAAACACGGCATCGATGCCCGATTCGTCGGTCATCCTCTGGCCGACCGCTTCCCACTCGTTCCGGACCGCGAAGCGGCGCGCCGGGAACTCGGTCTCGACAGCGACGCCCCGGTGCTGGCGGTCCTGCCCGGCAGCCGGTTGTCCGAAATCCGCCGACTGGGAGCGATTTTTATAGACGCTGCGCGGCTAATCGCCGCGGCTATCCCGAATCTGCAAATCGTGATTCCGGCGGCGAATGCGAGGTGCCGCGATGAAATCGGGAAGTTGTTGGAAAAATCGGGACTGGGGATTGGGGACCGGGGGCTGGCGAACGCACGCGCAAATGACCTGATGCCAGCCAAGGCGGGAGTTCCGCCAACTTTCGGGAGAACCGATTCGAAGGTCGGTCCCCAATCCCCAGCCCCCAGCCCCCTGCTCATGGACAACCACGCCCATCGTGCGATGGTCGCCGCCGACGTCGTGTTGCTGGCATCGGGCACCGCCGCGCTCGAAGCGATGCTCGCGAAGCGCCCGATGGTGGTGGGCTACCGCATCGCACCCTTCACGCACGCCGTTGTCAAGGGTCTCGGCATGTTGAAGACGAATGTCTATTCGCTGCCGAACATCCTCGCCGGCCGAGTTCTGGTGCCCGAGCTGATGCAAGCCGACTGCACGCCTGCGCGGCTCGCCAGTGCCGTCCTGGACCTGTTCCGCGATAGCGATGGCCGGGAAGAACTCGTCCACGAGTTCGAACGCATCCATGGCTCGCTGCAAACGGATGGCGGGGCAGCAGCAAGCGCGGCCGGCGCGATCGCACAATTGCTGGGCCCGCGGGCCGCGGGACCGGCGACTTCATGAGCATCGCGCGACAACTCCTTGCTTGCTGGCACGGGCGCGTGATGTGGCGCCTCGGCGTTGCCGTTCTCGTCCTGCTGTCGACCGCATGGCTGGGACCGGCATCCGAACACACCACCCGCGAATGCGTGTTTGCCGCGTGCATTCTGACCGGATCGATCCTGTTCGCGATCGCCGCGAGCCGCCGCCTCACGTTCGGCGTGGTCGCCGGCTGCCTGCCGATGTTGCTGCTGGCGATCGCCGCAAACCTGAAATTCCGCTACCTGTCGACGCCACTGCTTGCGCCCGATCTCATCTATTACTTCAACGCCGAGATCGCCGAGACGCTGTTGCGTTACCCGTTCATCGTCGCGGCGATCGCAGCGACGATCGTGCTGGTGCCCCTGCTGCTGGTGCTGCTGTGGCGCGGGGATATCGTCCTCGCACGCAGGCTTCGCGGTGAACGGGTGCTCGCCATCGCGGCTGCGGTCGTACTCCTGTTCGTGACCTTGTATCCGCGTGGACCCTTCGCGCAGGTCTACGACAAGGGCATGTGGGAAGCGATGATCGACAAGAGCTTCGTGTCGGATTTCATCGTGTCGATTCCGAACGCGCACGTGAGCGAGCCGCGGTTCCTGCCGGCCGACGCGACGCGCGATGACTGGCACGATCTCGCAACGATGGGGGTGGATGCTGCGCGCAAGCCCGACATCGTTGCGGTGCTCGAGGAAAGTACCTTCGATCCGCGGATGATCACCGCGTGCGCGTCGAAACTGTGCGATGCGCGCATGTTCCATGCCGACCCCCACACCATTGCGCACGGCTGGTTGAACGTGCACACCTGGGGCGGCGGCACGTGGACGAGCGAGTTCGCGTTCCTTTCCGGTCTGCCGCACACGCTGTTCGGCCCGGCCGGCATCTACGCACCGTTCAACCTTGCTCCGCGCATCCGTTACACGCTGCCGCGACTGCTGGATGCCGACGGTTATCGCACCGTGGGCATCTACCCCACGGATGGCGACTTCATGAACGGGCGCGATGCCTACTCCGATTACGGATTCGATGCCTTCTATGGCGGCCGGGAGCTGAAGCTGGGCTGGGGCGCCACCGACGCCGAGGTATTCAATGCATTCGAACACGTCTTCGAAGTCGAAAGGGCCAAGGCACACGGCAAGCCCCTGTTCGTGTTCGTGCTGACGCTCCATCAGCACGGCCCGCACATGACGCCTCTGCACGAACTGCCCGCGCCCTACGACCAGCCATTGTTTCCGGGCAAGCTCGCCCCCGGCAACAAGCCGTTGGACGACTGGTTGAACCTGAACTTCACCAACTACCTGCAGCGCTTGTCGATGTCCGACGCGGCGATGTCGCAACTTGAAACGTTTCTTCGCCGCGACCGTCGGCCGGTGCTACTGTTGCATTTCGGCGATCACCAGCCTTCGTTCGATGGAGCGATCAACACCCTCGCGAAGAGCGTGCCTCCGACGGTTCCCGACCCGCAGTACGTGACGTATTACATGTTGAAAGGTTTCAACCTGCCGATCCGGCGCGAGAATTACCCGGTGCTCGACATCAGTTACCTGGGTTCGCTGCTGCTGGACGCGGCCGATCTGCCACGCAATCCATTTTTCATCGCCAACACGCTGCTGCGCGACCGTTGCGACGGCCACGATCTCGATTGCCGCAATGCCGCACTGCGCGAATCCTATCGCGCCTATGTCTTCGGGGACCTGCATGACCTCGGCGATTGACGGCGTCGGCATCTTCGCCACGCTGCCGCGGCACCGGCTGCGGCGCTGGCCGGACACCGGCGACCTCGCGGGCGTGGACGAGGCAGGTTGCGCGCCGCTGGCCGGTCCCGTGGTGGTTGCAGCGGTCATCCTCGACCCCATGCAGCGCATCAACGGCCTCGACGATTCCAAGGTGCTGTCCGCCAGTACCCGCGAAAAGCTGTACGCACGAATCACTGCGCGGGCGCAAGCCTGGAGCGTCGTGGCCGTCGATGTCGAAGAGATCGACCGCATCAATATCTATCAGGCGCGGATGGCCGGCATGGTGCGTGCGCTGGAGCGCCTCGCGCGCGCCCCCACGTTCGCGCTGATCGACGGCAACCGGCTCCCCCGGATGTTGCCCTGCCCCGCGCGCGCGGTGGTCGACGGCGACGCATTGGCGCCATCCATCAGCGCCGCGTCGATCATCGCCAAGGTCACCCGCGACCGGATGATGCGCGACATGGATGCGCGCTGGCCCGGCTACGGATTCGCGCAGCACAAGGGCTACCCGACGCCGGAACACATCGCGGCCCTGAACCGGCTCGGCCCCTGTCCGGAGCATCGGCGCAGCTTCGCGCCGGTGCGCGCCGTGATGCAGCTGTCCATGCTGGAAAATTAGTTCCGATCCCCGGATCCGACGCAGCGCCGGAACGGTGTCCTCGCATCCTCGCGAATCGTCAAGCTTGCCGCACCCGCGCGGCGACAATACGCTTGCCCGGATACCACGGTTCCCGTCATGCCCATCCGCTACATCCACCTGCGCGCACACAGCGAATACTCGCTGCGCGATTCCACCATCCGCATTCCGGAGAAGCCGGAGTACGGCGATCCGGCCAAGGCGAAGCAGGCGAACCTGGTAAGCCGCGCCGTCGAACTGGGCCTGCCGGCGTTGGCATTGACCGATGATTCCAACCTGTTCGCGCAGATCAAGTTTTACCGCGCCGCTGAAAAGGTCGGTATCAAGCCGATCGTCGGCTGCGATCTCTGGATCGCGAACCCTGAAGACGCATCCCGTCCCGACAGACTGTCCTTGCTTTGTCGCGATCACGCGGGTTACCTCAACCTGACCCGTCTGGTCTCGCGCGGTTGGCTGGCAGGCCAGCACGCCGGGCGTGCGCAACTGCAACCGGATTGGCTGGATGGCGCCGTGGGCGGGCTGTTCGCAATCGCGGGGCGCGACAGTGCCTACGGGCGCCTGCTGACCGCACAACGCGAGCGCGACGCGCAGGACAACCTGTATGCGCTGCGCCGCCACTTCGGCGACGGCCTGTATCTGGAAATCACCCGCACCGCGCGCGACGGCGAAGAGGCCTTCAACGCGCACGCGCTGCATCTTGCATCGCGCCTGGACCTGCCGGTGCTGGCGACGAACGACGTGCGCTTTCTCGACGCCGACGATTTCGAGGCGCACGAAGCGCGCGTGTGCATCCAGCAGGGCCACCAGCTTTCCGACCCGCGCCGGCCGCACGACTACTCGACCGAGCAGTGGCTGAAACCTGCCGCTGCGATGGCGGATTTGTTTGCCGACTTGCCCGAAGTGCTCGACAACACCGTCGAACTGGCCAAGCGCTGCAACCTCGAACTCTCGTTCGGCAAGTACTACCTGCCGGCATTCCCCGTGCCTGCCAGGGAAACGCTGGAATCGTGGATCAGCAAGCAGGCACGCGAAGGGCTCGAACAGAGGTTTGCTGAAGCAGGCATGGCCGAGGGCCACACGCGGGACGAATACGAATCGCGCCTCGAACTCGAACTGGACGTGATCGGCAAGATGGGTTTCGCCGGATACTTCCTGATCGTGTCCGACTTCATCCGCTGGGCGAAGTCCCGGGACATTCCGGTCGGCCCGGGCCGCGGTTCGGGTGCGGGCTCGGTGGTGGCGTGGTGCCTCAAGATCACCGACCTCGATCCGCTGCGTTTCGGCTTGCTGTTCGAGCGCTTCCTCAATCCCGAGCGCGTGTCGATGCCCGACTTCGACGTCGACTTCTGCATGGAGGGACGCGATCGGGTCATCGAGTACGTCGCCCAGAAATACGGGCGCGAGCGTGTCTCGCAGATCATCACTTACGGCACGATGGCCGCGAAGGCCGTGGTGCGCGACGTGGGACGCGTGCTCGGCTACCCCTACGGCTTCGTGGATAAGATCGCGAAACTCATCCCCATGGAGCTCGAGATGACCTTGG
>JAJPJT010000098.1 GCA_021324095.1 Gammaproteobacteria bacterium | reverse complement strand
CGAAGTGCTGCTCAATGCCTATATCGAATGGAAGGAACACTGCCTTGAAAGGCTCAACGGCATGTGGGCATTCATAGTCCTCGACCAACTCACCGGCGAGTGCTTCTGCGCACGCGATCGATTCGGGGTGATGCCGCTGTATTACCACCTCGCACCTGACAGGCTGCTGGTTGCTTCGGAGACGCGCGCAATCCGCGAATCCGGCCTTTGCGACGTGGCTACGGACATGTCGACCGTCGCCAATTATCTGCTGCTGGACGAACTCGATACCACGAACGACACGTTCTACTCCGGGGTAAAAGCGTTGCCGCCGGCGACTTACATGAGGGTGACCTCGGACGGCAAGGTCGCGCAGACCCCCTATTGGACACTCCCCAATGAGCGCTCGAGCCGCGTGGATCCGACGGCCGTCCTGGGCATCTTCCGGGATTCGGTAAGGCTCAGATTGAGAAGTGATGTTCCCGTTGGGGTGTTTCTTTCGGGAGGCCTCGATTCCACGAGCATCATCTGCGCCGCTGCGCGCGAAATCGGCGGGGGCAGCACTCTCCGTGCCTATTCCTACATGTCTGAGGAATTCGACGAGCGCCCCTACATCAACGCAACCATCGAACAAACGGGTGCGACCCTCGTTCCGCTGAAGGTCGGCGACGAAGACCTCTGGACGAAGCTGCTGTCCATGCTGGAGTACCACGATGCGCCGGTCCACACCCCCTCGGCCCTGATTGGATATGCCTTGGCGCGGGCGGCGAGAGATGATGGCGTCAAGGTCGTGCTGAACGGCCAAGGCTCAGATGAAACCTTTGCCGGGTACCCGAGCTACCTTGAAAATTTCTGGTACTCCCTGCTTGCGACCGCCGAGTTTCGCAGGCTGCTCAAGCAACTGAAGCGCTATGGTGCGTTTCACGATGTGCCGGTTGCAAGGCTCCTAAGAGGAGTCGTTCTAAAGTTCATCAAGGTACATTTGAACAGGATACGAACCTATAGGAGGCTGGCGGAACTTCGCCATCGCCAGATGCATGGGAAAAGTCTCTTCTACAGTGACGAGCTCGTGCGACATCTGCCTCCCCGGTGGGAAATGTTTCAACCTTTTGACCTGGATTCGGCCCTTGACCGCGCGGTCAAGGTTCAGCCCTTGCCGCTGTATCTTCGGATCGAAGACCGGAACTCCATGGCGAATTCCGTTGAGGCAAGATTGCCTTTCCTGGACTACCGGCTGGTAGACGCGATCATGGGAATTGCGGGCCGTGTCAAGATCGACGGCGTGCTGATGAAGATCGTTTTGCGTCAGGCCATGACTGGAGCCATACCTGATGTGGTCAGGAACCGGACCGACAAGATGGGCTTCCCTACGCCGGATGCTTTTTGGATACGCCAATGGGCGAGCAAAATCGAGGATGTTTTTGCGAGCAGGTCATTTGCCGAGCGCGGCATCTTCCATGTGGATAATCTCTTGCGGGCGCTGAGGCTGCACGCGCAGGGCAAGGCGGATTACCAGTGGGACATATTCAAGGCCCTGCAAGTGGAGCTGTGGCTGCGATCATCGGGTATCCACGGTCGGAAGTGACAGTTGCCACGCGCCAGCCGCGCCCCATCGTGAGCATTGCAAGGGCGGCGGAGGATGCAGAGCTCGCGACCTGACCGAACAGACCGGATACTAGAAAGCTTCGGTACGCGAAGGGAAACATCCATTCCGCGTGGTGAAGCGGCAGTTCCGTTACTTGAAGTGCGCTACGCGACCTCGCGAGGAATGCTGCGCAGGCGACGTTGTTCGCGCTGGACAACCTGTAGATGGTGCGACGACGCGTGCTCGCTGTAGGTTAAGTACCGACAGATGAGGAATGGCTCGCGCAGATCCACCCGGTGACCGGATCACTGCAAGACGCCGGAATGTTATCAATCCGGCCGGTTCCGTGATCACGATTGCCCGGTGTACGCAGACCAGGATTGGCCAGTCCTTGTGATCGGCTGACCGCAGTGCACCTTGGCTGCAATCGCAGAGCGGTCCCTACTGTCCTGGTCAGCGCTTGCTGCTCAGGCAGCATGCCTGGTCAAACCGTCTCCGCCATTCATCGAAAGCGGCAACAGTTCTCCACCGATGGCCTGCATCCTCGAAGTGATCTCTGCCTGGCCCACCTTGCTGCTTCTGCGGGCGACGGTACCAGCAACGAAAGCGTTGACCTCAGGATCGTCATCGAGGCCAATGAAGGCCAGCATTCGCGCCACGGTGGCCGCTGGTTCATCGACAAAATGCTCGTAATTGACTTCGACGAATGCGTTGCTGGGCATATTGCGCAGAAAGCCAACGACAGACTCGGTGCTCAATCTCCACTCAAGCAGGCCCTTGTGGAAGGCGTCCGTACACAGCGGCGGCAGTCCTTCCGTCTCGCTCTTGCCGCGGGCATATTCGACGAGCCTGTCCCATTTGTACGAGTTCGCCCCAAACCAGTTTCCTCTGTCAACCAGCCGCTGAATCGACCGGGCGACCTCCAGCCCATTACGATAGATATGGACATAGCGCGCCGCGGGAAAGATCTTGTGGAGAAAGGACAGCCGGAAAGTATTGATCGGCAGCTTTTCGATCAAGACAGGCCGCCGATGCCGCAGGGTTTCGAAACGAAGCAATCGCGCCAGCTTCCTGCTCCGGACCGGATCAGCGTCATCGGCCGTCATCCACAACTTTCCACCACGTGCAGGCGCGGCCGCAGACCAGATGTCGGTGTTGGGGTAAGCAGACACCCACAGATGTCGTGGTTCATCCAAATAGGTAACGTCTCGGTGCCTTGACAGTGCGGTCCCGAGGATCGTCGTGCCCGAGCGTCCGCACCCGATAATGAAAATGGGGTTGGCAATTCCCGGAGAGGGAAGAGCCGCGTAAATCTTCCCGCAGGCTGACGTTCCTGTCAGCAGCAACCATCGCCGAAAACTCGTCAGAATTCCGGGAACCGGCTCCGGACCAGCTGTTAAATCGGCTGGACTATGGGATTGGACCATGCTTTTCACGGATTGCGACCAACCACGATAGTACCGTTAGACCTGTCTGCGCCGCGAGTGGACTCCAGAACACCGCGGTCCGACTCCTATAAGAGCAGGTTTGCTCCGCAGATCGTCGCCGACCTATCATGGCGACTACGCCTTCCGTGCAAGCGAACACAATTATGAGACCGCCTGAGGAATTGGCGCTCCAGCCCGCAGGATTGGACTCCTGCCGCATGCCATCGGCGAATCGAGCAACGATGAAGCAACGGCTGCTCGAACTGCTGCCGCCGCGGATATATCTCGAGCTGAAACGTTGGGACTACAAGCGAACCCGAAGGGAACGGTTCCTGGATCAGCAGACACGTAGGCAGGTCGTAACGGAAGATGGCTACTCATACAAGCCATTCGATGATACGGGGTCCATCTTTGTCCATATTCCCAAATGTGCCGGGGTGTCCATGTGCAGGGCGCTGTTCGGCGGTTTGGCCGGGGGTCATACGACTCTTGAAGAGTACTTGACCATCTTTGAACCGAAACGCATTCGGAACTATTTCAAGTTCACGGTTGTTAGGAATCCGTGGGATCGGGTGGTTTCGTCCTACTTCTTTCTGAAGAGCGGTGGCTTCAACGAAAAAGATCGGTTGTGGTCGGAGAAAGAGTTGGCCGGTTTCTCCAGCTTCGATAGCTTCGTGCGGAACTGGCTGAATCGCACCAACATCTGGAAGTGGGCGCACTTCAACCCGCAATATTTCTACATGCTCGACAAAAGGGAGAAGGTACATCTGGACTTTGTCGGCCTCTTCGAAAATCTCGAAAGCGACTTCTCCCACATAAGCCGGCAACTGGGTCTGGGTCGCACCCTCACAAGGATGAACAAAGGCGACCACCGCTCTTACATGGATTATTACGATGCAACCACCCGTAGGATCGTCGCTGAGGTGTATGCCGAGGACATAAACATGCTTGGCTATACATTCGACAACTCGAGCCTGAACGATCAGATCCTCAGTCGCAATCGTGGCAAGGTCTATTCGTTACGCGCGTGAGGCCGAGGCTTTGGCTCGCCTACCCCGCAACCCGCTCATAACTCCGGTACATATCCGCCCACGTAAACCTTTCTGCAACGTCCTTCCGGAGCCGAGCGCCGACTTCAGCCATCGTTGGATCATCGAGGATCCTCAACAAAGCCGCTGCTAACGCACCTGCATCCTCTGAGTCGACCAACAGCCCGTTCTCACCGTCCACGATCAGCTCCGGCACGCCCCCAACACGCGTCGCAACGACCGGCAGCGCAGCGGCCCCTGCCTCAAGCAGTGCCAGTGGAAAGCCCTCATCCCGCGAGGGGAGCACGAAAACATCGGCCTGCATCATCAATTTTGCCACTTCGTCCGGCGTGGCACCGCACCTCCACTCCACGTGCGGTCCTATCCCCAATTGCTTCGCCATGTCCATGAGTTTGTCGTCGTCCCCCCCTGATTCCCCCACGATCATCAACTTCACGCCGCCATGCGCGGATACGACTTCACTGAAAGCCCGCAAAAGAACATCGAGTCCCTTCCTCAGCTCGAAAGCGGCAACGCAAATGATCGTCTTTTCATCCTTGCGCTGCTGTACGGCATCTGCGTCAGGGTTCCTCGCTGGGAACCTTTGCAGATCGACTCCGTTGTAGATGACCTCCACCTTTGGCGCAATTTCCTGCGTTCCATTGATGATAGTCTCTACGAGCTGCCTGGAGACGGATACAATGACATCCGACCTCTGCAGCAGCTTCTTGTACAGATAACGATTTACACCTCGCAGTTTCAGGTTTTCCGTAGCATCGGAGTTGTGGAAGGTGAGAATCAGCCTTCCATGAAACAGCTTGAATTTACGCAGAACGATAAAAACTACTGAATCAACCGACGGATAATGCACATTGATTATCTTTACGCGAAATTCCGCGACAATTTTCCGTACCTTGTAGAGCACAAGCGGTAGCGTCAGAAGATACGTAATCAAGCTGCAAATTGTGCAACGTCTCTTCGCGCCAGGCGCGACTGGCGCACGCAATCGCATTCGAAACGTCGGAGTCCCACTCCATGGCTTGCGGTATGAACCAGCACGATTCCAGTCATTTTCCAGCAGGACTGCCGTGTATTTGCCCTCCGCATCCATTTCACGAATAAGGTGCCTGACCACACCGTTCACGCCACCTTGCTCGGTAACCTCCCAAGGCATGACGATCAAATAGCCGGGTTGACGATTCATGGGCATATCAGTTGTTCGCTAATGGTTTGAAAAATCCAAATCAAAGCAATCGGACCCATCGCTACCACCCACAATCAACCACTCGCCCGGCTCGGCCTGACCTCCTGCTGGGCCACCCCAGACGCTTGCAGTCGCGGTGTGCCGCTCGGCTGTCAAATTGGTCCAGTACATCCGACCAGCTATACTTTCACCCATCAACGGATGCACGTAAATACGTAACCGACAAAGGTCGCGCGATGCCTCGCAAACGCATGTTTTGGCTTCACGTCAAGAAATCCGCGGGGATGAGCACCCGCGCCTTGTTACGTCCCTATTACACGGAAGTCGACAGAGGAATTAAACCAAAGACATTCATTCAGGCAAGCCCAGACGAATACAATGATATCCTTAATAACTACCGCGTAGTCCTTGGCGATTACCAGTTCAAGCGGTGCCTGTTTGCCAAGACCTACCTTTACCCTGACTGGGAGGACATCTACTCGTTCGCATTCTCCCGAGAGCCTGTCGACAGATGCATCAGCATGTTCCGTTATCTATACTGGAAAGATGTCGGCGTTATAGGGAGACTGCTGCGCTCATTCAAAAAAGGACTCGCCTCAAGAAGAGTATTTACCACATCTTATGCGTTCGATGTCTTCCTGGACCACGTACGGGAAGCACGTTCAAGCGCGTCGATATATGAGCCACTTGGGCTTGTCTTTACCACTCATACGGCGCCGATGTGGGACGATGTTACTGATTATGACGGAAAGATTCTTCTTACACAAATATTTCGCCTCGAAGCAATGGTTGAAGGGATCAACAAGGTGTTCAGGGAGTGTGGTATCGATCACTCGATAGAGCATTCCGGCGTTCGGATCAACGCAAGCAGGAAAGACTGGACCTACGCGCCCACGAGACGACAAATCGGAATCATCGAGGAGATTTATCCAAAAGATTTCGAGCTCTATGAAGCTGCCGGCCGTAGTTGTCCGAGCAAAATCTGATTCCCCTGCTTAGGGCAGCATTATCTTGTCGAGCGAAGGATTCATGAGTTTCGGCGAGAATTGCAGGGCGCGTGCGGGTACGATGAGAACGGCTGGAGTCAATGCAAAGCATCGATTCGCGGCGCCCTTTTTCTCCCCGCGCCAATCATTCTTGGTGGCAACATGATGGCACTGATTTCGACGTCATCCATGTCTTCGAACAATACGTCCCTAAAGGCTTCCGGACTGAAACGGTAGAAGTCACCCGGTTCGTCATGAATCTGGAAGGTTATTGTTGCCGTAAAGAACATGTTGAGGTATTGATTGGACTTCAGGTTTCTGATTAATGGCGTTTTACCAAGGATACGCTTGACTCCTTCCGCACGAAAATAGGTGTATCCGGGCGCACCGATAACAATGAGTCCGCCCCGCTTCGTGACTCGTTTGATTTCTTCTATTGTTTTCCAAAAATATTTGTCGTGCTCAATCACGGCATTGCAAATGACTACGTCAAACCTCTCATCTTCAAACAAACTCATGGAGTTTGCATTGCCCTTGTGAATCTTGAAGTCCCTGTAGCTCGTCGGGTCGGCAAGATTCAATCCAACCTTTTCGCTGGCCCCTTCCAATGATTTCATACACAGAAGAGTTTCATCGTCCGGCTGGGCACCCACCTCCAGAACGGAGCCGGTAATTTTTCTCTCCGAGCAAATCCTCTCGAATTCGGTGCGTACTCTAGGGTGCATGGCTTTCTCTCATCCGTTACCTTCAACCACACGTCGTACCCATTGCCAATTTTGCTGCCGCTTGACTCGTCCAGGCAGGCGGCAGTGTCGGTGCGATGCTCGCACGTGAGCACATCCGTAGCAAGCACTGGAGTCGCGGAGCGCTTGCTCAGTGTTCGCCGTAGAGGGTGTTGGACAGGGCCTGCTCCGCATACCGCCAAGCAGTACGTAATGGATTGTGCGGCAGAGGACGGCAGCCAGGCCCCGCCGTAACCGCTTGCGGTGGGCGGCTCGTATACGTCGCGGTTTCCACGTCATGCATGGCTTGCAATGCCGAACACACGCGCTCGAAGCGGCGCTTGACGACCTTGTTAATCCGCAGCCTGTCACGGCTGAGCAATTCGAAGCTGTGTGAAACAAGTGTCATGGCAGGCTCGTTCAGGCGCGACGCATGGCGCAACGCCGCAATGATTTCGGCACCGCTGATCGCCGTCAGCTGGAAGTGGCGCAACCTACCCCAAGGCCCGGCTATGCAGCCCACGGGGACTTCGATCACGCCACAGCACGAGACCGGCTCGCGATCATTTGGTCCCAACGAAATGGCGCAGTCTGATTCGGCAATGCCGGGACAGTGGCTGCTGTCGAATCGCATCCCGATCGAGGAGAGCGCCCGCAGGGTATCGTCGTTGGCGCCATAGTTGCCAGCGCGAAACGCAACTGGAGGTGATGCTCCCGCCGCGACGAGCACGCCCCGTGCGTAGTCGAGCAACGTGCATTGCTCATCCAGCGTGAAGTTCTTGATGTCGCGCCCGGTACGGCCGGGAACAGGATTTTCTGCGCCTGCGAACGCCAGCCACTCGCAGTGCACATGCAGCTGCACATCATGTCCACGAGCCGTGATCGGACCGACAATATCTGCCACAGCCTCGACTCCCCAGACGAGTGCCGCCATGGGATCCACAAAAAAAACCGCCTTGAGCCCATGTCGCTCGAGCATGTCCATTTGATAGAAGATGCCGGCTTCGCCGTCCGGCGTCCGCCCCGCGATCGACCGCAAGAAGTTTTCTTTGCGCGCCTCCTTACCGCGATTAGCAAAGTGGCCTGAAGAATATTCGGTATCGATCGTAATGTAGAGAGAAGTCATCGTAGTTGATTGGGTAGCACGGCGTTGGACCTATAACCCGAGGCCAGTGCGCTGTGGAAGAGGCAATATATTTATTCGTCAGCAACAGGACCGCGTGCGGAGTGAAAGGCGCGGCCAAGTACTCGGTGTGACAATAGCGATCTGAGCATCGTTTGTTCACTTCCGCCCTCAGATCCCTCGTACTCGCCGAAATGCAAATTCGTCGCACGCTGAGCCCAGGAAGCCAGGAAAGTAGCGCCTCGGCTTCCTGACGAATTCACGCTCAATGGCAAACCCGAGAGTCGCCAGCAGCGCGTGGCATTTGTCGGGAGAAATTGATTCATACGGGTAACCACCGAGCCAATCGTGCACGTCGTTATAGAAATCCATTCCCCGCTTTCCGCCGTAAGCGCGCACATTGTCATCGAAGTTGCGCCCCTCAATCATTGCCGAAACGCGAGTAAGAAAAACATACAAGTGGAACGCTCGTCGTTGGCTTGTCGTGCCCGCACGTGAATACCAGCGCTTGATGATGCGCCACATGCCGCAAAACGGGGTTTTCTTGTATAACGCCAGCAACAATATCCCGTCCGGGCTTACAAGGGAGCACGCACAAGCGATTGCACCACGCATGTCACCTGTATGATGCAGTACTCCCCATGAGTACACGACATCGAAGCTGCCGCATTTCTCGGGGCTTATGTCGAAAACGCTTCGAACTTCGAAGATCGCCGGTCCAGCCGGTGCAAACTTCGCAATCGTCGAACGCGCGGCCGTGACCGAGTCAGGGTCGATGTCATAACCGACAACGCGCGTAGCCCCCATGCGCAGCGCGGCCAACGCGTGCAGTCCGGAACCGCAACCGATGTCCAGAAATGATTTCCCGCGCAAGCTCTGCACTCCGCTCAGACGCTGCAGGTCGGCAACTGCCTGGTCGATTCGGCCAGGGTCGATTTTGCTCGCGTAGTCGAGCCAGTTTTTACCAAAGGCAAAATGTGTCTTCTGATCGAGCAAGTTCTCTGCGTTCATGCGCGCTCCGCTCGCTTTGAAAGAAATCGGCTGGATCAATTGAACCTAAGTGTGGATCGTACCCGCTCGTGCAGCATCGTTGCAGCGTTCGTTATTTCGAGGGACAACGGATGCTTCAACAGGAAGAGTCCCGCCAGCCACGACACGGCGGCTCCCCCTGCTGCCACCAGGAACTCGGAAACGTAGTGCTGACCAGGAGTTCCAGGCCAGAGCACCAACACCGCAACCGGAATGATGCTGCTGACAACGGTCAATGCCGCACTCGGCGCAAGTGAAGCGATCAGCACGCGGGGCCGCAGGGCGTCATGCCGGAAGAGTTTTCGGTAATAAAGGGTCACTGCCACCACGTAGACCAGGATCTGGGAGGCCGCGACGGCCTCGAGGCTGTAGAAAGCGGCCAAGATGGCCAGGACGACCCTGACGAGCTGGTACTCCACCTCAATCCAGGTGACCTCGCGATAGTTGCCCATTGCCGTCAAAAGGCCATTGACCTGATAGATCAGCGAGCCCACGATCGCTGCGCAACACAACCAGCGCATGAGGGGTACGGCAGCCATCCATTGACTTCCGAATGCCAGGTGGATCAGGGGGGCGGCCATCAGCGCCGCAAATGCGAAAAACGGCCATGCAACACCCGTCAAATACACCACGGATTTCCTGAAAAGCGCGGGAGCTTCATTTCCCTCCCGGTGCTCTCGCGCGTAGGCAGGAAATGCCACGGCGGCTACTGCGCGTACGAAGTTCACCCGGAAAATATTGACAACGCCGTAGCCCCTTGAGTACAACCCGGCAGCCGCCATGCCAAGCATTCTTCCCACGACGATGTCCGCAGATTGTTGACCTATCTGGGCGGCGATGTCGGCGATCGTCCGGTTTGAACCGAAATGCAGGACGCGTTTCCACTCCGCAACTCCCAGGCCGCTGACGCGGTACTCCCCGCCCCAAATGACGCATCCGATCACGACGACCCCCATGGCGGCGACAGAGCCCCAAGCCATGCTCATGTAGGAAAAACCCAGATAGGCGAGGGCGATCGTCGTGATGCTTCGCGTTGCGGTTTCGGCCGTCTGTATCCTGACCAGCAGGCCGAACTGCATATCCCGTCTCATGTAGGACTGAGTGGTAGTGCCGAACGGCATCAGCAGAAACACCAAGCTCAGTACCTTGGCCACCTGGGCAACGCCAGGATTTCCATAGAACTGCCCGATCAAGTTGCTGAACCCGAATACGGCTGCCGCCAATAACCAACCGATGATCAGGTTGATGGTGAACGCGGTGCGGACGACGTCGTGACTGAGGTTCCTTTCCTGCACGATGAATTCGCTGACCCCGAAGTCCCGCAGCATCTGGACCAAGGCCACGAATGCGACGGCCACAGAAAATACCCCGACTTCGGACGGTGTCAGCAAGCGGCTGACGATCGTCACCGTGGCGACATTGAAAGCAAAGGTGATACCGCTGCGCGTGAAAGACAGCGAGAGCGCCCTGCGCACGCTGGGCTTCGCGCGCTTCATGCGGCGAATTCGTACAGATGCGGGCCGGGCAACCCGCCACAGCGGCCAAGGCCGATGCCGACCCATGGAAGCTCATTGCCAGCACGCGACCAGCAGGGTACGGCGAAGTCCAAAATTTGCATAGGCAGAAAGCTCACTGCGCGCATTCTCGTCTGGCGAATCACTGCTGCTTCAGCCTCAAATTGGGCCCACTCAATGTCCAAAGCGACGCCGGCTCCGCCGGAGGCGCCATTTGATCGCAGGAGTGCTGCCCACCTCTTCCGGTAAAGACGCACAGTCACATTACCCCCACAGTCGGCGCATCACCTAGGCCGAGTCATCCCGCTCTCGCCGTTATCCTCGGCACCACCTAGACGGACTGCCACAACCATCAGCACTTTCATGTATTCGCAGCAAGAGGGCATTGGTCGTGAGGTGTTCTCGTGTGCAGCAATTCCAGCTCTTTAGATGATCTGCGCCAGGTGTAGCAGCAACAAATTTGCCGCAGGCTGAGGCCAGTATCGCTGCGGGTCAAATGTCACCCAAGGGAAACGCTCGATTAGGTCGCGGTCAGTAAGGCCGTTGAGGTCGCATCGTAGCCGTAGTTGAAATCGCCTATGGGGGAGTGCTCCTATCGATGCTGCGGGGAATCACCGCATATTGCGGGTTGTCCGCGTAGTCGGGCTTCACCGACCGGTCCATGAATATCTCCCAAGCTTTTTTCGCATTTGGGATATCGGAATCAGCGGCGACAGCCAACCCAATCTGGAAAACGGCCGGGTATCCGGACGGTGATCGCGGAAAGCCAACCATGACATTTCTCGGGTACCGGTATTTGCCCCGCTTGCTGATTGGCGCTGTCATCCGGTCGCTGTTACACTCGACTCCCTGCAATTTGGGGAAGGTCTTTGCGTAAACCGTCGCCAGCGAGTCATAGAGGGGACTGTCCTTCGAATCCCTCACCTGCAACTCGTAAGCGGAAGCCTGGGTCCAGCAGAAGCCTGGACTGGTCATCAGGTTGACTTGGAACACGCCGACCCAATTCAGCAACTTGTCCGCTCCGGGGAAACCAAGGTCCTTCAAATTGCCTACGGCCCATGTGAAGTAGGACTCCTGCCACGTGGCAATTCCCGTGTCGGGTATGCCGTGGTTCGGATACACAACGGCGCCTTGCAGGATGATGTGCAAAGCGTTCGCTGACGGATTGTCCGCATAGTTCCGGTTGTACCAATCAATGTTGTTCTGGACGACCTTGTTCAAATATGCCTTCAGTGGGTCGTCATCGGGAAGTCCGTACGCGGCGAAGCCGAGCGTGCGCAGTGCCCAAGCCTGTCCCCGCGGGTTGGCTTTGTCGATCAATCCCGTTCGGTAGCCACGGTAGACCGGGTTTTGCCTGAATACCACCCAGTCGGCCCAGAACTTCAGTTCCGTCAGGTAATACCAGTCGCCGGTGACAAGGTACGCTACGTATGCTGGCGAAGGATGATGCGCCTCATTCGGCCTCAGCGGCGATTTGCATTGCGCAGCGCAGTGCGGGAAGCTGTCCTTCGCGTGCGGTGCAACCGGGCAGCGCGAAATTTCCGCATCTTCGAAAATCGTGGCGCAAGGATGCATCTCCACCGAAACGGGCTGGCCGGTGAGCTGGTCGCGGTAATGGATACCATACGAACCCAGCGCATCGCTGTTGGCCAGCATCCAGTCATAGGCTTCATGCGACGGATCGACAATATAGGCACTCGTCCAGCGGGGCAGTGGACCGATCCCGGGTTGCGAACCGGCGTCCGACATGTTTTTGGTCTGATCGCAGCGCTGCATGGGACCACAGTGCTGCTGCAAATGTTGCACCGCCGCCTGCAAGACGCGCGGCGATATCTTCACGTTCTCGTAGCGCGGCACTGCCCGGGTCGCCTGCAGGTATTGCGAGTCTTGCCGCGCATAGACCGGATCGGACTTGCCCCACCAGAACGCCTTGTGCCAACGGGCCTGGCGATAGTGCTCGAGCTGATGGACGGTATACGGTGATTGTCCGTTTACGGTTATTTGCGCGTCATACGTAATGTTCTGCGGGTCCGGCGCATAAGCCCAGTCGTTCTCCACGATGACGTCCACCCGCACCCGACCCACCGGGGCCGGCCCGTACGCACGAACCGCAAAGTACGCGGCCAAGTGGCGATTCGGCTTGCCGTGCGCGTCAAGGAGCGGACCGCCGACGATCCATTCGGACACCAGTGGCCCGGACAACCATTGGCTGCACTCGCGACCATAGGGCTTGCATGGCCTGCTGGAGGCGTGCTGAAGGAGATCCCGCGCATCCAGGCGCCAAGGTTGCCCGGCAATGTTGATTTCCACCGACGCATCGAAGCCGGACTCCAGGACATCGTGGAGACTCAGGGCGTGACCTGTCGGGGCACTGGCTTCAGGTATTCCACGTAGGCTCAGCGGCATGGAAGCGCCTCCCCCCAACGACGGCAGTTCGACGGTCACTATTGCGTGCCGCACCGAGCCGTCGGGATTGCGCGCTTTGATATCGGCCTGGGTCGGCAACGCCTGCCCATCCGCATAGGCGACAATGGTGCTGCCTTTCGGAATGTCACCGGCAAGAAACGGTTCGCCGAAAGTCATCGGCACCTGTTGCAATGCCCGGTGGGACAAGTTGACCGCGGTCACCTCTGCTTGCGGACGGGCGCCAACCGGCCTCATGACGGGCCCCCTGGGTGCGCCCTGCGCACAACCGGCAAGCGCCCCGGCGAGCATGAAACATGCCGAACAGCGCAACAGGGGTTTCCTAACCGCAAACTTCGGCGTTCTCTTGCCCAGAGCGATCATTCTCTACCTCTTTCGGCAATGGGGAACACCGCGTGGCAGCGCGGCATTCGACTGATCAGCAATGGACACACGCTAAATCGCGCCTTGGTGGATCGAATCCAACATTACTGCCTGATCCGGTGGTCTCATTCATGCCCATACTGCCCGTGTGCCTTTCGCCGCCACCTCGTCCAGCAAGCGCGCAAGTACCGCTGTGCCCTCTTTTCTTGAGTAACGGGCAATCGCACCGGACGAAACCTTCGGCGCGTTGCCTGCGCGCAATGTCATGATGAATTCGCGCAGGCCTGCTTCGATGGCGTCTGGATCATCAAGCGATACCAGTTTGGCGCCACCGGTATTTCGCAGGAGGTTTGCCGTGTCGCCACGTTCCCCGACGAGTGCGAAGATCGGCCTTCCTATTCGAAGATATTCATATGCCTTCGCCGGGATCTGCCTGTCGAACGCCTCGCCCTGAAACAACAACAGCCCGTCGGCGCCGGCTTGCTCGACCAAGGCTTCCCGGTTTGATACCAGCGGTGCCAAGGTAACCATATCCTCGATGCCCAAACGCTGGATCTCCCGCGCGTACGCAGACTCGGACCCGCTCGCGCGCAGGACCACCCTGACAGTGTCAGACCCGATTGAGCCGGCGGATTTCAGCCGTGCAAGCGCCGTGAAAAATGGAATCGGGCTTCGCCCTTCTGGATACAACAATCCGCTGTGGAGCAGTACCAATGGGTCTCCAGTCACTCGCAATGGCTGTGGGAGGTCACCGAACGCGGCCTCGTCGAACCCGTTTTCCACGATGCGCAAGCGATCCTGGGCCTCGGGAAAGTGTTCGGCACACAGTCGCATCGCGCCGGGCGTCGTAAACACCGAGCGCGAAGCATGTGAAACAACTCGATGCTCCCAGCGCAATTGCGACCTCGCCGTCCGTTCGTCGCTGTGAGCGACGGAGGCTGCGACCGGGTCTCGGAAATCCGCAATCCACGGCAGGCCGGTCAAGCGGCTCAGAGTATAAGCAACGCAATGCGACGTCATCACAGGATACGTGGACCAGATGGCACACACTTGATAGCGCTTGATTAACCGTAGCCCCAGCATGACCGCGCCCGGCCACCAACTTGCCCAGCGGTCGGGTCGAGCGAGAAAGGAGGGATACTTGCCGAAGACGCCCAAGTGTTTTTTTGCATCGAGCCCCAACACCCGATGGACATGGCACCCCTCGGGTATGGACCGGACGCTGTTCGGATCGACAGACTCGTAGGCACCTTTTGTTCCGCAAAGCACTACCGGATCCCAGCCAAGTTCGGGCAGGTATTTGGCAAACGCGAGTAGCCGCAAGTGACCGCTGCTGACGGAAGAGGGCGGAAAATGAAACGCCGCCATAATTACTCTTTTGCTCATGGCAGTTTTGGTTGTTCAGGCTTCGCCGCCCAGACCGCAACGTTGCCGTTATGCAATGCTCCAACCTTCACCAAGGCAGTCCTACCTGCCCTCGCGGCTGCCGTGCTCCTCGCCCCCAGCATCGAAGGCAACAAGGCACACATCGCCATGAGTTGGTAGCTGAGGTCAAAATAGCTCGAAGTGGATGCCGCGCCTGCGGTCATGAAGGCCAGCAGGCTCACCTGGAGCATCGACGCAAGGTCGAATGCCCATTTGTCGGGCGCCGAGTCCTGCGTGATTCGTCGCACCCGTGTGCAGTTAAGCCAACTGACGAGCAGCAGTGCCAGGAACATTGCGAGTCCGGGAAATCCCTGTTCTGCCAGGACACGGAAGTAGATGCTGTGCACAGCACGCTGGATCGCACCTGCCGGCGCATAGCGGCTCCACATTGCGGCGCTTTCATATCCCATGAAGCCACCGCCGATCAATGGACGATGAATGGCGACGTTTGCCGCAAATTCCCAAGACTGTATGCGCGTTTGCAGGGAGCCGATCTCGCCTGCATTTTGGAGAGTGTCCATGCGCGTCGTCCATTGCGCAGGCATGAAGTGGTATGCAGCAAATGCCACGGCCAGGACCATGACCCCGAGCACGATTCGCCTGCGCCCCTTCAGGAACAACGCGCCAGTCACAACGACCAGCGCGATCAAGCCGCCACGCGAGTAGGTTCCAAGGATCCCGATACCTGTAAGAAACATCGCGAATCCCAGCCCCAGCTTCATGTACTTCCTTGATGCCTGCAGTTGGAGATAACGAATCAGCGGCAATGTCATGCACAGCGCCTGCGCCAGGTCGTTGTTGTTCGCGATGAAGCTGTCGGGCGGCCCCAGCACCATCCCGCCACCCCTGTGCACGATAGTGCTCAAGCCGCCCTTCATCCCGTAGAAGCAAAGTGACACGACGATCATCCATACGACCCACTGCATGCGCTCCTTGGTGTTGACCAGCATCAGGGTCACGAACACCATGACGAGAATCTTGGCGAATACCTGCCACTGGTCCCATGCGGCATCGGGAACGAACGCATAAGAAGTCGTAAGTACCGTCCATAGCAGGAATACCACCAACAGCACGCTGTATGGAGACAAGGGGATTTTTTTTCTCTCGCTGCTGAACAGGATGCTCACCATGGTGATGATCGCAACCACCATCACCCATGGAAAAGAATACGCAAAGCCGAAACACAGCCGATGAGGGTTCATGTAGCCAAGCCACGACCACACGAGCAGGCCCACGAACGGGCGCGTCAAGATGAACGGGATCAGCCCGACCATGAATACCGCGAACACGAGATCTCGCATGTCGCTAACCCACTTCCAACTGCAGCATCAATGCGTCCATGAAGAACTTCGCCGCCCAGTTCGGATAGCGATGCTTCATGTAGTGGCCTTTCAATGGATGGGAACCC
The DNA here is from genome assembly GCA_021324095.1 of Gammaproteobacteria bacterium. Classification (GTDB taxonomy): domain Bacteria; phylum Pseudomonadota; class Gammaproteobacteria; order Xanthomonadales; family Rhodanobacteraceae; genus 66-474. The sequence goes on along the minus strand of JAJPJT010000098.1, from coordinate 40,478 downwards.
GGTATGCCGCCACGCCTCCCCGGGTCTTCCGAAACCAGATCCTGGATTGCAAGATTGAAACGATTTGCCTTTTCGGCCGCCGGTTTCCAGGAAGCGTCGCCGGTTTCCGCGGCAAGGCGCTGCCAGATAATCGCCATTTGCGCGTTGCCGGTGGCGCAGCTCCAGCGGGCTGCTGAACGCCAATTTGCATCCAACCTGCCAGGCAACGCGCCATCGCTGCGCTGGCTGCCGGCGACCTGGCGTGCCACGCGCGCGGCTGCATCGACAAAAGCCGTTTTGGCGGCGATCAGGCCGGTTTCCAAGATTCCACGCGTGGCGTAAGCGATGGTGTGCGTGAGCGGCCGGCTGTTGTCTTCGAGATCATTGTTCTCGAGCCATCCGTTCGGATGCATCTGCGTGATCGCCCACTCAACGTTGCGTACCGCCGCGTCCAGATACCGCCGCTCCCCGAGCGCATCCCCCGCCTTGGCCAGTGCAAAAGCGACACGCGTGTTGTAGGTGTTCAAACCATGCGCGGCAAACGGGGAAGCGTGGCGCCGCCACGCGCCATCGGCATCCTGCGCAGCCACCAGCCAGTCTGCGGCGCGCGTGGCCGAGTTGCGAAAGCGGGTGTCCCCGGTTTGCCGCCACGCGCACAGCCAGCCAAACAGCACCTGGCCCGTATTGAAGATGGTCGGCACAACCTGTTTCGCATCCATCGTGCCGGCACGGACCCCGCCGTCCGCGAGCTGGATTTCAGTTTCCCATTCCGCCATGTGGATGGCGCGCTCGCGCCATTCGCCTTGACCGGAAAACGCCGCATAACGAAAGAACGTTGGAATGATGTAGCCGGTCGTTTCCGGATACGCTCCGGCCCATTGGCCTTTTGCTGTGTCGTAACACGCACTGACGCCACCACATCCACTGGCATCCTGGGCGCGCGCCAGCCACTCGGCTGCAGCGTGCAGACCCCGCCGTGCATCCACCGGTCGGCCGGCCGGATGGCGCGAAAGGAATCTGGACACGACGCTCACGGCTTGCTCCCGGCGGGTCGCGAACCCGGCATCATTCTGGCGGTTCGGGTGTGCAGCGCATTGCGAACGCGCCGGAAGTTTTGTATCAGCGCCGGCACCGGATCACTCAGCCGCCACAATGCGTCCACGACCCGACTGCCGCGCGGGAAGCCTTGTCCCGGCTGCTGCCCTTGCAACATGGCAGACTCGTTATCGTCGGCTCGCACCCTCCATGCCGTCGTTCGGCGGGTGCGGGTGGGCTCCGGGAAAGCGAGACCCAACTCGCAGCACCAAGCCGCATGGGGAAGGTTGACGCCGTTCAGCGCCGCGACTTCCTCCTGATAATCGGTGCGGCCGATGGTCGGTTCGATCATCCGGAACTCCCTGGTTCGCGTGTCACGCTTGTATTCCATCCCAGCCATGCCGACCACACCTGCGGCCCTGAAAAACCGGGCGGTAAGCTGCGACAGCTCGACGTGTGCCTCCGGTGCTGCCGTACAGCTCGCTGTGCCGCCGACGTGCGGGGGCCAGGAACGAATCTTGCGGCCGGTGAACGATGCGACAGCCTTTCCATTCCCGTCCAGATATTGCAGGCAAAAATAAATATCGGAGTCTTGGCCCTCGATCCACTCCTGTACTACAACGTCCGGCATCACTACGAGGATGCGGCGCACCAGATCCACAGCCTGCCCAGCGTCGTCCGCCCGATATGCTTTTTTGAATTGCCGTCCATAACCGGCGTGCCGCTCACCCGGCTTCACCACGACAGGATACGCAAGTTGCTCCAGTCGCGGCAGATCGGCAGTATTGCGCACGTGCACCAGTGGCGGGATCGGTCCGCCGAGTTGCTCGGCCAACTGCTGAAAACCGTGCTTGTGCAGCAATGCGTCCACGACCTGCTTCGCGGGCAGGCTGAAGCGGTAAAGGCCCGTCAAGCTGTCGCGGTGGTCAGACACGATCTTGACCACTTCTTCCTGCGTCAGCAGCAAGACCGGACGGAGGCCGGAAAAACAGGTCGTACCCAGCCGCTGGAGTTCACCAATCAGCGCCTCGCCGTGCAGTGTCGATACGATCACCGGTTTTGCGGCCCGCGTGTACATTTCCGGCCGGCGCTCGGAGTCGACGAGCCAGACCGGCACGCGCGCACGCGCCAAACTCCGTACAACACCCAAGCCATTGATGCCCGCGCCCAAGACTACGGCCGGTGGACAATCTGGATGTTTCGAGACGGACGACATCATGGCGCCAACCGCGGGTCCGGGGCACGGAACCAGCGAATCGGTTTCCTCAGATTGCGACGACGTGGCGGAAGCGGCTGTGTCGATCCCGCGCTATCCGGTTGGACCAATCGCAGGTTCATCATTCCTTTCCCACGCGGCTTGTGAGCGCACGATCGTAAACGCCGCGATAGCGCGCCACGCTCGCCCGCCAGTTGCGTTCGTGCTCCACGTAGCGCCGCCCGTTTGCGACAATGTCGCTCCAGCTCTCTGGAGTTTCCAGCAACTTGATCAGACAACGCGCTAGCGCCTCGGGCGATCCGGCTGCGAACAAGTGGCCATTGTGACCGTCACGAATGAGCTCGCGGTGACCGCCTACGTCCGACGCCGCGACCAGCTTGCCCATGGCCATGGCCTCTAGCGGCTTCAGCGGCGTCACCAGTTCTGTCAGACGGCGCGAAATGCGCGGATAGACCATGACATCCATCGCGCTGTAGTAACGGCCAATTTCGTTGTGCGGTACGCGACCGACGAAATGTACGTTGTCTTCCAAGCCGAGCCGGGCTGCCAAAGTCTTCAGGTTCGCGTCTTGTGGGCCGCCGCCGAGCAGCAGCACGCGAGCCTGCGGAAAAATCCGCAGCACGTGCGGCATTGCGCGAAGCAGTACGTCGAGGCCTTCGTAGGCGTAGAACGAGCCTGCAAATCCCAAGGTCTTACCTTGGATCAAGCCGAATCGTTCCACCACGTCGCGATCAGGCCCTCCCGCGAGCCGGAACTCGGCTAGATCCACGGCGTTCGGAATGACGGTGACCTTGTTCGCCGGGATGCCGCGTTTCAGGATGTCATCGCGCAAGCCTTCGCAGATCGTCGTCACAGCGTCGGCTTGCCGCAACGCGCGGGTTTCCAGTGCACGCGTCAGGCGATAACGCGCGCCCCACTCTCTCGCCGTGCCGTGATCGGCGGCGGCATCTTCCCAAAATGCGCGGACTTCGTATACCACGTGGATCCCGAGCTCCCGACCGACGCTGATCGCAGGCAGCGCGTTCAGCACGGGCGAGTGGGCGTGCAGGATATCGGGTCGCACGCGTTCGACGACTTCGACCAGGCGGCTGCGCAAAACGGTCATCAATGCACGATGTCGAAGGACCGGCAAACGCGACGCGAGTCCCGTTGCCGCCGGCGTGCGGTAAAACAGCCAGTCTTCGACCTGTTCCTCACGCGAATCGCCGCTTTCCTGCTTGGGGCTGGTCAAGTGAAAAGTCTCCCATCCCATCCCGCGCTGCTGCGAAAGGATCGCGAGTGTACGGAACGTGTAGCCGCTGTGCACGGGTATCGACTGGTCGAGCACATGCAGGATGCGCAATGGCCGGCAGACCTGGGCCGGACTGGCGCGCTCGCGCGCCGCAAGTAGCGCGGTGTCGCTCATGGGCGCGTTCCCGATGCTTGACGTGGAGCTGCGGACAACACGCTTTGATAAAGCGCGTATTGAGCCTCCACGACTGGTTGCCATCCCAGCCGCTCGGCAACGCTGCGGGTGGCCGCGCGTGTCGGCGCGCGCGCGCGCAGGCGCTGCCATGCAGAGATGATCGCGTCGGCGCTGCGTTCACTGGCGATTTCTCCGGCTTCTGGCGCGTCCAACAGTTCAGTGACACCGTCGAAAGGCGCGGCCACGACCGGGGTACCACAGGCGAGCGCTTCCAGCACCACGTTGGGCATACCTTCACGGCTCGAAGCGAGCACCATTGCGTCCGCGGCGCTGTAGTACTCGCACAGGCGCGCGTGCGGGATGGTTCCGAGGAACCGCACGCGCATTGCAAGTCCGAGCCTGTCGGCCAACTGTCGCAGGCGCGTTTCCTCGGGACCTTGTCCTGCGACCAGCAGGGTCACGTCCGGTAATTTGGCAAGCGCCGCGAGGGTGACGTGCACGCCCTTCAGTTCCACCAAGTTGCCGACTGCCAGCCAGACGACACCTCCGAGACGCAGCTTCGCGCGCAGCGCTTCACGATCGCCTGGTGCAAAGCGATCGAGATCGACGCCATTGCGCAATACCGAGATGTTGGAGGGATCGACGCCCAAGTTGATGAGCTTCCCCTTCAACGCTTGCGACACGGCCACGATGGCCGAAGCGTTTGCTGCCGCCCACAGGATCTGCCGCCTCGCGCGAGCGTAGCGTGGAATCCATGTCACGTCGGAACCGCGCGCAGTGATCACCACCGGCTTGCCCAAGCTTTTGCCGAGGCGAGCCGCCGCCACGCCGTCGGGGTAAAAATAGTGCGCGTCGATCAGGTTGAAGTCGACTCCGCTCGCCTGCAGGCTTCGAAGGACCGGCAGCATCGCGCGAGACATCAGGTTCGGCGCGATACCCATGCCCAGCTTCGGAATCACCGGATAGCGTGGATGGAGGATTTCGATGCCGTGCCGCCGTTCACGACGGGGTACCTTCGCGAATCCAGCATAGCGGCCGAACCGTCTGTGCCGAAAGGGGAACCAGGGTACCGGCGCCACCACCGTAGCCGCGATTCGTCCTGCATCGACCAGATGACGCAACCGTTCCTCGACGAAGACACCGTGGCGAGGCTGTACGGCATTCGGATACAGGCTGGTGAAGACCAGCAGGCGGATCGGGCATTCGGCGCGCGCGATGCTGTTCGGATCGGGCGCGGCCGTTACCGGAGTCACAGCATTCCTCGACGGCGGAGCGGCGCCGTCGATAGCGGAGGCCGGTGCGGCATTCATGTCGCTTCCTCCGCCACCTGTGCCGTTGACCGCGCTTCATCCGGATAGTAGTGACGCAGGGGGCTGCTGCTTACGATTCCGATGACGCGTTCGACCACGTCTGGCGTCAGCTCGGTGCGCCAGCGCTCCGCAGATACCTGCGGTGACTTGAACACGCTGTAATAGTCCGTCATGTGCGCAGTCGATTGGGTGCTCGCGCGAACGAACGCTTCCGTCTGCGGCTGCCAATCGAGACCGGTGAACTCGAACATCCGCCGCGTCATGGCGATGGGGTCAGCGCACACATCCTCGTAGCGGACCGTCAAAACGCGATTGGAGCCCGCCACATCGGCCAGGATTTTTTCCTGGATCAGCACCCAGCACCATGCCAGGCATTCCTCGGGCGAGAACCGGCTGGCATCACCCACTTCCGATGCATGTACTTTCCCGCTGGCCGTGCCAAGCAGCATTTTTAGCAACCAGGATTTATCTGCGGCCGAGCTCGGATCACCGAAACGTCCTGCCGCCGTGCCGCGCAGCATGGACGCCACAAAACCACAAGGGTGGCGCATCAGATGGATTGCGCGTATATCCGGCAGCGTCTCGATGCAGATACCCAGCCGTCCTGAGGACTCGATCGACTTCCAGACAAGGCGTGCCCTTCCAGAGCCTTCTGCGGTAGGTCTGTACGGACAGGGAAAATTCCGCGTGATGCGGCTCGCAGCCTTGGCGACTGCCACGCTCATGCGGTATGCGGCCAATCCGGCGGAGGATTGGTAACTCTTGGGAAATAGTGGCTGTTTGCCTACCACCTTGGCGGATCGCATCAGTGGCAGCAAGGCAACAAACCTTTGCAGTTCCTCGCGGTGTTGCGGCGCGCTCCCGATTTCCGGATAGAGCGGCAGCGTCAGGTATTGCACACTGTCGGGCTCGTGCCGGTACAAGGTATCCGGATGGCTGTCGAACAGCTTGCCGATCCAGGTGGTTCCCGAACGAGGCAGTCCAAACAGGAGAATGCAGCCCCTCACGGCACGGCTCCCGCGGCCAGCGCTTCGGCGGGGGGTGTGGCCATATTGTCCGGCTGCTGCATGCGTCGCAGGAAAGCGTCCAGCATCAGCAGACTCCATAGCGTGTCGCTGTGATCGCGCAGCCCGGAAGCGTGCTGTTGCAGCACACGCGCGAGCATCGCCGGATCGAAATAGCCGCACTCGGCGACGGCTCCCGTGCGCAACGCGCGCTGCACACGCTGTGTGAGCGGACCGCGGAACCAGGCAGACAACGGTACGCTGAAACCCATCTTGCGGCGATACAACACATCGTGCGGGAGGTCCGGCTCGAGCGTCTTCTTGAAGACGTATTTACCGGTCCCACCGCGGAGCTTCATTCGCGGCGGCAACGAGGCTGCCCATTCGACCAGGCGATGATCGAGCAGCGGCACACGGACCTCGAGGCTGTGCGCCATGCTGGCGCGGTCCACCTTGGTCAGGATGTCACCGGGAAGATACGTCTTGAAATCCAGGTACTGGGCCAGCGACAACGGATGATCGGTAGGCGCACGTGCCGCATGCGAGCGGAACACCTCGATGGCGTTGTAACCCTGGAGTTGCCGTCTGAAGCTCGCACTGTAGAGCCTTTCGCGCAGCGCTGCCGAGGTGATGCTGACGGTGTGGCAATAGGCTTCGACATTGTCCCGCGCGAGCGCCTCGAAAGTCGTCTTGGCCCGCAGTAGGCGGGGCGCCCAATCGGCCTTCGGATAGAGATGCCCCAACCAGCCGAAGACGGGTTTCCGCAGGGAAAACGGCAATCGCCCACGCAGTGCGCTTTCATTCGCATGCAGCCGGTAGCGCCGGTAGCCCGCAAAATCCTCGTCGCCGCCGTCGCCGGACAAGGCTACAGTCACTTGGGTGCGCGCCAACTCGCAGACCCGGTAAGTCGGCAACGCGGAACTGTCGGAATACGGCTCGTCGTAAATGTCCGCCAGTGCGTCGAGCAACCCGTAATCGTCGGAACTCACCTGTTTTTCGAAGTGATTGGTATTCCACTGCTTGGCAACGATCCGCGCGTAGGCGGTCTCGTCGAATCCGTCATGGTCGAAACCGATGGAGCAGGTGCGCACGGGTTCGCGCGACGCGCGACTCATGCTGGCCACCACGGCACTCGAATCCACACCACCGGAGAGGAACGCACCCAGCGGCACGTCCGCGACCATCTGGCTTTGGACAGACCGGTCCAGCAGGCTACGCAGCTGCGCAGTGGCGTCGTCCAACGCGATGCTGCCGCCATCGCGGAACGGCACATCCCAATACTGGCGCGCCAAGGGTTCGGCCTCACCCGTGCGCCAAGTCAGCCAGTGTCCCGGCGGCAACTTGAACAATCCGCGATAGATGGTTTTCGGATCCGGCACGTAGCCGAACGTCATGAAATCTTCCAGGGCCTGCGGATCGATCCGGCGCTGCACCTCCGGGTGCGCCAACAATCCCTTGAGTTCCGACGCGAACAGGAGATCGCCCCTGGTGGTGAAGCCGTAATGGAGAGGCTTGATTCCGATCGGATCGCGCGCGAGGTAGATGCGTTGCGCACGCATGTCCCAAACCGCAAACGCGAACATTCCAACCAGGCGGGTGAGACAGGCTTCGCCCCAATACTGCCAGGCACGCAGGATTACCTCGGTATCGCAGCGGGTGTGGAATACTGCTCCGCGCGCCTGCAGTTCGGCCTTCAGCTCCTGGAAGTTGTACAGCTCGCCGTTGTAAACAAGCGCGAGACCAGCTTCTTCGTCGAGCATCGGTTGATGACCATGGCCAAGATCGATGATCGACAAGCGGCGATGGGCAAGTCCGACGCCGTCTCCTAGATACAAACCCGCCTCGTCCGGTCCACGATGGCGCTGGACATCACGCATGGCTCGCAGCACCCGTTCATCGGGGCAGCGCTCGTGTGATAACACGATGCCAGCAAGACCGCACACGTCAGTGCTCCTTCTGCTCGGTCAGCCTAGATGCAATACCGAACGGCATCTCCAGAAGCTCGTCATACAACGCTGTGTATGACGACACCATGTGGTCGAGACTGAACCGGCTCTCCGCCAATCGCCGGCCGGCGCTGCCATGGCGCACCCGCAGCGGTTCATCCAACACATATTTCGACAAGGCTTGGCTCAGTGCGGCTGGATCTCCAGCAGGCACCAACACACCAGTGGCATCGGGTGACACGACCTCACGCACGCCACCCACATCGGTCGCCACCACGGGCAGGCCCGCGGCCATTGCTTCCAGCAGCACGCCCGGCATGCCTTCAGCAATGGAAGAAAGCACGAAAATATCGAATTCCGGAAGGATCGCCGCTACGTCATCACGACTCCCGAGCAAGCAGACTTGCCCGTCGAGACCGAGATCGGTGATTTGTGCTTCGAGCACGGGCCGTTCCGGCCCTTCCCCGGCAATGGCCAGTCGCAGCCTGCCACGCAGTCCAGGCAATCCGTCGCACAGAAGCTTGAACGCGGCCAGCAGTCCGCCTTGGTCCTTGACAGGATCGAGCCGTCCTACGGTGCCAATCAGGATGGTGCCGGGACCGGCATACGAACCCAATAATGGTCGCGCGCTTTTCAGCGCGGGTGATGCGTCGAAAACTGTGACGTCGATGCCATTGGGAAGGTGAACGACACGCGCAGGATTGATGCCGACCTTTTCCGTCAGCCAATCCCGGAGGTCCCTGGAAACGGCCAAATAGCGGTCAATGAACGGCGCCAGCCAGCGTCGAAGAGCGCGATACTTTCGACTCTCGCCGTTGGGATCCTCCGCGCTCCGGCCGCGCTCCGCATGCAGGACGCGGCGCACCCCTGCAAGTTTCACGACGGGGACCGCGTCCAGCGCCCCCGAATTGTAGGTTTGCACGAGGTCTGGCCTTAACTGCCGCAGCAACTTCCACAGCCTCAAATAGCATGCCCAGTGCTTGCCGGGTTTTTTGTGCAATGCAAAGCATCCCACTTCCGGGTCAACGATTCGGGCTCTGTACGCGGTATATGTGTCGAGGCAGATCACTGCATGACGGTACTTCGCCCGAGTGCGGTTGATCACGGTTACAAGCACACGTTCCATCCCGCCCGTGTCGAGGCGGTAGAGCACATGCGCGATCAGCGGCTTCCGGCTCACGGTACGTTCCCTCGGGCGGCGTCATCGCGATTGAACTGCACGCCCGAGCCGCCCGTTACCGTCAAGGTTCGCGCCAAGGCAAGCAACTGCTTCCTAGCCTGCGCGATGTCACCGCCTGCGACGGGCATCGACATCGCCCACACCGATGATCGCGGCGCGCGACCGCGCAACACCGCCCATGCCTGCAAAAGCTTCGTCAGCACTGGCGAGGCGGTGCAGCGGCCATCCACGCAATACCAGTACCACACGAGACGCGAGCCGGCCCGCCCGGCCAAGCGCAGTTCGCGCGCCGCGATCGTCAAGCCGTTCGCGAGCTCGACCTGCATGGTCCTGCTTGCGAGAATCCGTGCATTGGCAGGATCGTAAACATCGTTGCCATAGGTGATCAGGTTGTGTCCGCGGCGCGGACTGCCCGTGTACACGGCGTGGAACAACTCGACCGCGTCCCCACCGGCGGCCGACTGGTACGCCGCACGGAACTGGCCTGCGGCGCCTACGAAACCCGGCTGCCAAGCGCCCGCGGCGGCTTGGGGTCCTATCCAGCCGGCGAGTGCGGGGGCGGTGACATGCACGGTATCCGGCGGAGCAGCGATCGCAAAACGTGCGGCTGCGATCGGACCCGCGATCAGCAACGCGAGCGCGACGGGCCAAACCACAGCGCGCGCACCGGTGACACCCCCATCAATTACCACTGGACGATCGCGGATTACCAGCCGGTCGCGAAAGAACCAGCCCGCGAGCAACAGCAGCACCAGTACCGTCCCGAAAAATTGCCAGCCGAAAACCATGTGATCCGTGCCCGTGGCGTATTTGAGTCCCCACGTCTCGCCGATCAATATCGTGAAGTACACCCGGAAGCCATTGGCGATGACCGGCACCACCGCCGCCAGCACGACGAACGCCACGCGCTTCCACCAGCGGTGGTACATCAGGTAGGCATACAGGCAGCCCAACGCGGTGCAGGCGATGAAGAACCTCACACCGCTGCACGCATCCGCGACCATCCATACGGCCGACGGCGTGATGATTTCTCGCCCATTGATCAGGACCGGCGTGCCGGTCACGTTCAAGGCTCCAACGGCAAAGTGCGCGGTAATGTCCTGCAGAGGCCCCACCAGACCGTCGCCCCAGGGCACCGCAAACACCACGAGGTAACTGAGCGGGAACTTCAATATCCACAGCGCACGCCATCCCCAGCAGGCCAGCACCAGCGCAGGGAAGAGTGCAACCAACGCAAAATGCTGCGGCAGGTTCACGGTGAAAATATGGCCTGCATACCAGACGCACACCAGCGCGGCCACCGCCAGGATGCCCCAGGCGCTGGGCGCGGGGGCTTTCGCGCGAACCTGGTGGCGCAGATCGAATGCAACCCACAGGCTCAAGGGAAAGATCAGGAACGCGTATTGGTAGGTGCCGTCGTGACCCCAGACCCACACCAGCGATCGTGCGGTTTGCCAATAGCAGGCAACCAGTGTGATCACGGCAACGGCGAACGCACCCGCGGCGAACGTCCAGCCGGAAGCGCGAACCGGAATGCCCGCCTTGGCTTCCAGCATCCGGTTCATGAACATGCCTCCAGGGGGGCAGCACGCGCGGTCGGCGCGGCGCCCATTTCTGGTCGCGCACCCCGAAGCACGGTTTCGTAGGCGTCCAGATTACGCGACCAGTCGAAGCGGGTCCTGACCATCGCGCGGGCGGCCGGGACACGCATGGGCTCCGGCGGATCCAACCACCGCAACGCTTCCGCAACCATGGTGTCCGGCGCACCACTGATGCAACCGAGCCGTCCCGGGAAATCGTCGATGCCCTCCCAGGCTTCGGGCGTGGCCAGCACCACCTTCTCCATGGCCAGCGCTTCGAGCACCTTGTTCTGAATGCCGCGGGCGATGCGCAGCGGAGCCGCCACGGCATGGGCGTGTGCGACATACGGCCGCACGTCCTCCACCTGACCGGTAACAACGATGCCTTCCGATCGACCCAGCTCCAGCACGTCCCTGGTCGGTTTCGCGCCCACGATGTAGAACCGTGCATCGGGCCGAGCGCTGGCGATCCGCGGCCACACTTCGCGTGCGAACCATGCGGCAGCGTGCGTGTTCGCGCGGTAATCCATCGCGCCCACAAATGCGATCGCACGCTCTCCGGCCCGGTACGGACGAGGGTAGTCACCCCGGGGATCCCAATAGCCGGCATCCACCCCATTGGCGACACCGTGCACTTTGCCGGCCACTGCCGGCATTCCGCGCCGGAAAAACCCGGCTTCGGCTTCGGAGACGAACAGGCTGGCGTCGAATGCTTCGGCCACTGCTCGCTCGAACGAGGCGAGTCGCCGCGCTTCCCGCGCGTAAACCCAACGCGCGATACCGTGATGCGCTTCCGCATACTGACGCCACTTGTCGGAATCGGCGTCCACGAAGTCCATGACGCGCCGCACCTCGGGATGTCGCATCACCAGCGGCGCCACGCCCGACGAAAAGCACAGGACCCGATCCGGTTTGCGTTCGGCAATCAGTTGATCGACCCACCGCTGCATCATCGGGTCGCGGTAATAGCCGAGGGTGAGCGCTTCGCTGCGCACCAGCGATGACAGCGCGCGCCAGCGCGCACGCGAAGGCTTGAGCGGCCTGATGCATGTGCCGGCACATACGGACTCGACCTCGGCGATCCAGCGCCAGTCGGCGGGGTCATCCACGAACGCGCCGAGATAGACCTCGTAATGTTCCGCGAGCCGCCGCAAAACGTGGTACGAACGGATCTTGTCGCCCTTGTCGGGCGGCCAGGGCAGGCGATGGCAGAGGAAGAGGACGGACTGCATCGTCAGAACCCTGCTGCCGTCGTGCCGTCGCGGCCACAGCTAGGAGCAGGCGCTTCGCGCCGGGCCGCTCCTACAACGGATTTGGGGTTGCTGTCGTACATGCGATCCGTTCCCTATCCCAGATTCCGTGCAAGGAACGGGCCGAGTGCACGACTCACCGGCAGCGGCAACCGCTTCCAGCCTTCGATGAACAGGTGGTACTTGCGGTTGGTCGGGCTGACGTTGGGGACTTCCTTGGCGCGCACCAGGTGATATGCATAGGGCAGCGGCTCGGGTTGGAAGCCCCATTGCTCCTTGAAATCGTACGAGCCCGTGTCCTGTTTGCTGCGGCCGAAATCAAACAGGCGCACGCCGCGCTCCAACGCACGTTGCATGACCGCCCAATACATGAAGTCGTTGGCCGCCACGGTACGCCCGCTTCGTACGCTCCCCGCGTAATACGTATGGACTTCGTCGCGGAAGTAGAAGCTCATTACCGTCGCGAGCGGGCGTCCTTGCAGGGTAATCATGGTGATTTCGCAATCCGTTCCGAAAGCTCGGCGTAGCCTCTCGAACCAGCGGCGAGGCAGCACCGGCGTGCCAAGATTGCGCACGCTTTCTGTGTAGACCCGATAAAACTCGGCGACGCTTCCGTCATGGCGCGTCTCCAGACTCGCATTGATGCCCTTGCGGATCTTGTTGCGCCGCTTCATCGGGATCGCCTTCAGATCGTCGATTCCCTCGGACGGAAGGGATTTGCGGAACGTGACATAAAGGTGTTTGATGGGCCAATCCGTCTGGCGCGGCTCGCGATTCCGCAATTCGAGATAGTCCACGCGCAGTTCGTCGGCGAGAGCCGCCGCGGCCTGGACGAGGCAGGCTTCACTTTCCGGATCGGCCGCCACGACGCCGCCGTACACGCAGAACGGCGTCGATATCAGCGCGTGGCCGAACAGCCAACTGTGGATCTCGGCAAGCGGCAGGATGCCCGTGACGACGCCTTGCCGCTCCGCGTAAAGGTAATGGCAGCGGTGATGCAGTCCCTCGATGATGCTGCGCCAGGCTGCCAGATGGAAAAACGTGGCCTGCGGTGTCGCCGCGACAAACGCGTCCCAGCGTTTTGCGTCACCCTCCTCGAAACGTCTGACGATGCAGGCGTTGACGGAGTATCCGTCGTTGGCGTGGTCCGGCATGCCGCATCCCCCTTCATTGCACACGATATTCGGCGGTCTGCAGCGAAACCACCGGATAGTCCGCGCGGCCCGGGGCAAGGAACACCCGGTCCATGCGATCGAAACGGAAATCGCCCAGCAACCGCTCAACCCGCGGCGCCGTGCGCTTGAGGTTGATGTAATGGCGCACGCGGTTCTTCAGCGTCACGCCGGGCACCCGCGGCTGTTCGGGATCGACTTCCCACGGATGGAAATAGAACACGCCGGAGGAGCGATCCTGCCGGTTGACGCGCCGAAGTCCACGCCTGAACATCGCGTACGGCAGCAGGCGGAAATAACCGCCGCCGCCGCACGGCCAATTGCGTCCCCACAGCCGTACCGTGGTCACCGGCACTTCGAGCACGCCGGCGCGCCCGGTGAAGAACGCGAAGCGCGGCGCCGACGGCATGCCGTACAGGTCATGATGGATGGGCACGATGCTGGAGCTGTACCGATAGCCGGCCTCGCGCAGTTCGTCATGCGCCCAGAGGGTGGTAGGGCCGATCGAATAGCTGGGTGCGCGGTAGCCGTACACCGCCGTGCCGCTGATGTCTTCGAGCAAGTGTTTGGTGCGGGTGACGCCCTCGCGGAACTGGTCGCGCGTGATGTTCGTCAGGCGCTCGTGACCGAAACCATGGCTTGCGATCTCATGGCCCGCGGCGCCGATGTCCCGCACCAGCGCCGGAAAGCGCTCCGCGACCCAACCGAGCACAAAGAACGTCGCACTGATCCGGTAGCGCCCGAACAGTTCCAGCACCCTTCGCGTGTTGGCTTCGACACGTACCGGCCAGCGCGGCCAGTCCTCGCGGCGGATGCACTTTTCGAAGGCTGCAACCTGGAAATAGTCCTCGACGTCCACCGTCATCGCGTTGGTGATCGTGCCGGGTTCGCTCAACCGCGTGCTCATCAGCCTTTCCGTCCCGAATGCAGAAGAGGTGGGTCGGCCGTCACCGCATCGCTTCCGGCAGGCGCCGGCGGCGATGAGGCCTGCAGCATTTCCTTGAACCGCACTTCCGCGCGCATCAACTGCAGCAGGATTTCGTTGCGCTTGAGTTCCAGCGCGGCCATTTCGCTCTCGCGCTGGGCGGTCGCCGCGGCGCGTTCCTTGGCCTGGATCTGGGCCGTGGGCGTGGCGGCGGGTTCCAGCGTTTGCGGAACATCCGGCATTTCGTCGCGGATCTCGTCGAGCACGGTCTTGAGGGCCGCCTCGTCGAGTTTGTGGACCTCCTCGAGGTAGCCATACAGCAGCAGCCGGTCCATGATGAGATTGATCTTGCGTGGAATACCGCGGCTGGCGCGATGCACGCCCGCGAATACGCCCGGCGCAAGTGCCGGATCGTTGTTCCAGCCGACCGCGTGCAGGCGGTGCTCGATGTAAGCGCGACTTTCCGCCGCCTCCATCGGTTCCAGCTTGAACGACGCCGTGATCCGCTGGCGCAACTGCTCCATGTGGTTGTCGACCATGATGCGGCGCAACTCGCCCTGGCCGACCAGGAAGATCTGCAGGAGCGCGCGGCCCCTCTGTTCCATATTCGACAGGATGCGCAGCATCTCCAGCGCCGCCGGTGTCAGCGTTTGCGCTTCGTCCACGACCAGCAGCGCATGCGAATGACGCGCGCTCAGCGCAATCAGGTGCTGCTTGAGATCCTGCAGCAAAGCCTCCTTGCTGCGCCCCTCGTAGGCCAGATCGAGTTGCGAAGCAATCGCCGGCAGGATGTCCTCGCCGTCGAGATTGGCCGAGGCGATGCTGGCCACGGCAATGTTGCGCTGCTTGATTTCTTCCAGCAGCTTCTGGATGAGCAAGGTTTTGCCGGTGCCGACGGCTCCGGTGATCATCACGAACCCTTCGCCCTGATCGAAGCCGTACAGCAGGTAGGACATCGCCCGCTTGTGGCCCTTGCTGGGAAACAGCATCGACGGATCCGGTGTCAACCGGAAAGGCTTGCCGCGCAGTTTGTAGAACGACTCGTACATACCGGCCTCAGAACAGATGGGTCCATTGGACGAAAAGCACGTTCGCCGTGTACCCGTGCGCTCCCTGGGATGGCGAAGCAACTCCGGTCTGTTCGTGACGCAAGCGCACGCTGCCGAAGTCCTTCACACTTAGCTCGTGTATCAATGCCAGTTCTCCATAGCGGGCATCGTTGGTTTGGCCACTACGGAACCGGTAGCGCTGCCACTGGACGCTGGGCGTCAAGGTCGTGTAGGGACCGACGGTGAATGCCCAAGCCACGTTGGCGCTCATTACGCGCTCCTGGGTGTCCTGTTCCGTGAAGTAGGTGCGCGACTCGTCATACAGCTGCACCCTCAACCGACTCCGCGGCATGGTGTATTCCGCGGATGCCGCGAGGCGCTTCATCAGATACGGCTGGCGTTCCAGCAATGACGGGATTTCGGGATGGACATTGATCGGAGGCAGCCCGCCCCCTCCGAAATTCATTCCCAGTAATTGCTGGTTATAGGTAGTCGGTTGCTCGACATAACTGACGTTGGTGGTCAGGAGCGCCGCCTCGTGGGTCCAGGAAAGTTGGTAGCTGTGTCCGAAGAATCGGTGACCAGCCATCAATTTGAAGTTGTCCCGGCTATTTGTCCACTGAAATCCCGCGTCCCAAAAAGGCGCGTCCAGCTTCTGCATCGTTCCGTCCGGCAGGAACTTATTTTCCGTACCACCATCGGCCAGCAACTGGAGGTAGTTGTTGAGCTGATACGAAACACCCACCTTGGCTACAGCGAAGTCCCAGTGGGGCCCGAAGCCAGGGACGAGGTGCTGCTCCGAGTAGCTTGCGTCCCAGCCCCATGTTTGGTTCTTCGGGCTCGCCAGATTGAACTGCACTGCGTTGCTGGTGACATCGGGGATTCCGTTCAGGAGATCACGGTTCTCGCCCGGTATGCCCCGTGCATTGTAGGTGACCCGGCCGTACGTGTAACGCAGGGTCATGATGCCGGCCCTGCCGAGGTCCTGCATCCAATACGGACTCAACGTTCCAATCGCGGCATTGGCGCGGTTGTTGTCCAGAAAAAAATCGCCGTATCCGTACGGCAGGCTGTTGTTGATGATCTCTCTTCCATACATCGCCGTGCCATCCACAAAAAAATGCTGAGGCAGGAGCGTCAGCGTGCCGCGCGCGTCGAGGTTTTGCGCCAATTGACGGCGGCCCGAGGGCTGTTCGTACAGGAATCCGCTGAGCGAATAATCAAATAGCCCGGTGAAGCGCGGGCTAGCTGTAGCTCCTTTGATGAAAGGCTGTACTTGCGTGATCCAACCGGGTTGTTTGGGCCTGCTCCCTGCGGCGAGCCGCAAGTTATCTGTATACAACTGGCCAAGAGTGACGCCGGTCAGCAGTCCGGGAGAATCGAGACCGGGCTGGGTCATGAAGCCCGACGACAGATTTCCCGACATTCCGGATTGCGCGAAGGGCGTTGAATTCAACCCCGGCCATGCCGTGGCACCGACGTCTTGGGCTGCCGCTCCGGTCAGCCAGCCGGACAGCGCTATCGACGTCAACACGGCCGAGACGGGCAGCGCACGCATTCAGGCTTTCCCTTCAGCGGTCCTGGAATAGATAGTGGCTGGGTTGGCTGTAGTGGCTGTAATGGTGGTTCTCGATAGCCGGTAGGCGGCTCATGTTGAGCAGCAGCCCGATGTATTGCGAGGCAGTCAAACTGTTGAGTGCCGAATTGACTTCGTGATGGCGGGTGCATCCTGCGGCCACCACCATGACGATCTGGCCCATGCGAGAAGCCAGCACCTGAGACTCGGGCGTTGCCAGCAAGGGCGAAGAGTCGAACACCAGCAATCGCCGCCGGTCCCGAACCCCTAGCGCCTCGAGCGCATACTCCATGCGCTGGCCACCGAAAAGTTCGGCAGCAAGGGGATGACGTTCCCCTGCCGGCAGTACCAGCAGATTCGGCACGTCCGTCTGCACGACAACATTTGCAGGCCGGAGTCGCTCATCCGCCAGCAACTCCATGAGGCCGGGTTTTCCTTCGAGACCGAGCACCCGCGTGATATCGGACTTGGGTATGTCGGCGTCGATCAGCAGCACCTCGAAATCCGGCTCACGCGCCAGGCTAAGGGCGAGGTTCACAGCGGTGAAGGTCTTCCCCTCGCCCGGTACCGAACTGGTCACCATGATGCGTTCGGCACGTGCCGGACCATTCATGTCCGCCCGGCCTAGGTTATCCAGCAATGGCCGCTTGGCACGCCGTACCTCGTCCGCGAGGCGGCCGCCCGCCTCGTCTTCAACCGGCAGCAGTCCCGCGCGCTGGAGTGCATGCTGATCCACGTGCCACGGCTGCCCAGCCTTCCCGGCAGGCTCGTCGACCGTGCGTATGCGCTCCTGCAAACGTTCCACCGTCGGCCCTTCCACGCGAGGAAGTACCGCGACTTCAGGCTCCTCCAAGCGCGGCGCCGGCGGCTCCGGCTGCAGGGACTTCAGTTTCTCGGCAGCCTTTTCGACGATACTCATGTGGCACCTATGACAAAGACGTGCTGCATTAAATTGGCGAGGCTACCGTCGAAGGCAAACCCCAGCACGACGACGGCCGCGAGGAGACCTAAGCCGGCAAAAAATCCGATCATTTCGCGTCGATGGCCTTCGCGCCGCGTCGGCGATGCAATCAAGCTGAATGCGCCGATCACGGGATATTCCCCAAACTCGCGCAAACTCCTGAGGCTCACGAATACCGGCTTGGTCTTGTGCAGGAAATATGCGAACCCGCCTCCGATAGCTATCGACAGCAGCAACACGACCAAAAGAAGCAATCCACGGTTGGGGCTGACGGGGACCAGCGGAACCGTCGGAGGACTGACCACCCGGAATTTCAGGTTGTTGCCGGTCTGCGTGGCGTCCTGTGACATCTCGGCCTGATTCAGGCGGGCTACCAGTTCATCGTACTGTTTCTTGTTGATCTCGTAGTTGCGCGTCAACTGCTGCAGCGCTACCTGTGTTTCGGCAATCTTGTCCGCGTTGGCCTTCAGGTCTGCGATCTGCTGCTGCTGGGCCGCAATTTGCCCTGCCAGCAACCGCGGATCGGGTCCCGCACGCCCTGTGGTCGACTTCGCGACCGGCGTAACTGCAGTTTCCGCGCTGCCGGGATGCTTCAACATTTCCTCGCGCCGCGCCTTGAGCTCCTTGATCATCCGCCGGGCCGTTATCACGTCCGGGTACTGATCGGTGTAATTCAGAAGCAATTTGTCGAGTTGCTGCTGGTAAGCTGCAATCTGCTGGTCGATGAGGTCGACTGGTGTATTGGCATGCGCGGACGTGCCACCTGAATTGCTGACCGCGTAGAGGAGTTGCAAATCCTGCAGCTTGGCTTCGGCGGCCTGAAGCCGGGTGGCGTAATCGCCAGCCCCCGCAGTGGGCAGATACGCGAGATTGGCTTTCTTGAAATCCGCGAGTCTCTTCTCCGCAACGTTCAACCGTTGGCTATAGTCCTTGACCTGCTGTTGCAGGAAGTTCTGTGCCGACTCGTTCGAGGATGCATTCGCGCCCAAGGTGTCGTTCATCAGGATCTGCAGAAATGCCTGCACGACTTTCTGCGCCATCTGAGGATTGGGGTCGTCGTAGCTTATGTCATAGAGATCTTTTGCTCCTGCATTTTGAATCGAAACGGCGACGCCGAGTTTGTCAAGCAGCGCGTCCTTGTCCGCGGGACTGGTGGCGCGCAGCGCCAAACCCGTCTTGTCCGCAACGGTTTCCAGGTTCGGACGCGACAACAACGTGTGCGTGATGACGTCCAGGCGCTGGCGGACATTGGGCATTACTGCAATTCCTTGCAACAGCGGGTTCGTCAATGCATCAGTGTCGGCATACACCTGGGCATCGGCCTCATACTTGTTGGGGAGACTGAAGACGATTAGGGCACCGATAATCACCAGGCACCACGCCACGACCAGCGCGCGCCACCGGTATCGCCAGGTGGCGTGCATCTCCAGCCCCACGTTCTGGAACAGTTCGTGCAGATCGATCGTTTGTCTGGCCATGGCCTTGTTCCCAAAATGAGGCAATTCTTGTCAGGTAACAGTGAGTGCCGCGTCAAAACAACGATTCGGGGATAATCAGGATGTCGCCCGGACGCATGGCGACGTTGTCCTTGACCGAGCCGTTCATCAGGTCTTCCAAGCGCACCGGAATCGTCTTTTCCTGGCCATCGGGCAGATGGCGGACGATCTTGGCGCGATTGCCCGCAGCGAATTTGGTGAGCCCGCCCACCTCGATCATCACGTCGAGCAATGTCATGCCGCTGCGGTAGGGCACGGCGCGGGGCTGCGCCGCCTGGCCGACCACGCGCACCTGCTGGCTGTATGCGCCGACGAAACTCTTGACGATCACCGTCACCAGCGGGTCGCGGATGTAGCGGCTCAAGTCCTTCTGAAGATCGTCGGCCAGCTCGTCCGGCGTCTTGCCCGCCGCGACGATCGACTGCACCAGCGGAATCGAAATGCGCCCGTCGGGACGCACCGGCACCGTGGTCGTCAGGTTGGGATTATCCCGAACGTAGATCTCCAGTGAATCGCCCGGCCCGATGATGTAGCGTTCGGAAGCCGGCGCTGCCGTGGGCGCGCTGGTCACCGTGGGTGCGGTGGTGCAAGCGCCCAGCAGCAAGACAGCCATCATGGCCAGACATACGATGCAATTTCGCGGTAGCGGTTTCACTTGCGTTTTCTCCCGAGTATCAGCGCGCACCACGCCCGAACAGCACGACTTCAACGGTCTGGACCAGGATGGCCAGGTCGAATACGAGGTTGTGGTTTTTCACGTAGAACAGGTCGAACTTCAGTTTTTCTTCGGCATCCTGGAACGAGGAGCCGTAGGGGTAACGCAATTGCGCCCAGCCGGTGAGACCGGGCTTTACGCAATGCCGCAGCGAGTAATAACGGATGCGCGTGTTGAAATCGTCGACGAACTGGGGGCGCTCCGGGCGCGGGCCGATGACGCTCATGTCGCCGCGCAGCACGTTCCACAACTGCGGCAACTCGTCGAGCCGCACCTTGCGGATGACGCGGCCGACCCGCGTCACCCGATCATCATTCCTGGTCGCCCAGCGCGCGACGCCGTCGTTCTCGGCATCGGTGCGCATGCTGCGAAACTTGATCAGGCCGAAGGTCTGGCCGTTTTCGCCAACCCGTTCCTGGCGGTACAGCACGGGGCTTCCCGGACCGGATTCCAGCCGGATGGCCAAGGCCGTGAACAGCATCAGCGGCCATGCGAGCAGCATCACCAGCGAGGCCGTGACGACATCGAACAGGCGCTTGACGCCGCGCCGGAGCATGGAAATGTTGAAGCCATCCGAAAACACCAGCCAGGACGGATTGGTGAGATCCATCATGATGTTCCCGGCTTCGCGCTCGAAGAACGCCGCGAGTTCGGTCACCGCGACACCGCGTTTCTTGCAATCCAGCAGGGCTTCGACCGGCAGTGTGCCGCGGCGATCATCGGGTCCGACCACGATTTCGTCGACACCGAGCCGCTTCACCCATTCGCACAAGGATTTGTCCGGGTGCAGCAGCGACGTCGCAGGAACGGCGACCGGATCGCCGCCCACTGGCACATAACCAAGAACCTTGAACCCGCGCTGGTCTGTCCTGCGGCGCATCTTGCGCGACACTTCCGCGGCACGTTCGCCGGCGCCCAACATCACCACGCGCCGCTTGAACAGGTCGGCATCCACGAAATTGATGAAGGCCACCCGCCACAGCACTACCACGAGATAGCCAACCACCAAGGCGATGCCGAGCACACCACGCCCGATGTATGTCGAGGGAACCGCGTAGTAGAGAACCGTGAGCGCGATCCATCCGAGCATGAAGGCGACGCCTTGGCGGCTGAGTCTGCCCAGCCAGTTGGCGCGGAGGTGGACCTGATACAACCCCAGCGCTGCCATGGCGAGGATCAGTACTGCCGCGACCAGCAGCGCGTGCCAGTGGACGGTACGACCGAATGAAGCCTGGATGTCTGCCTGACCCCAGTAACGCAGCACCACCGCGGCGTACACACAGCCGACCAGCAGTCCGAACTCGACCACCACCAACAGGATCTGCCAACGCAGCGCACGATGTTGGAACAATCGATACATGTCCTGCCCACCTGTTCCCGACCGCTTCGCATCCCTGCCTCGGCCCAACCGACCGCGAGGCGGACCATTCTTATACTACGAATTTGTGACGTAGTTCAAACTTTGGCTTAACCTGAACGAAGGCGCAGGAATCGATGCACGAAGCGTGCCTGCCCGGCCGATGCGGCAGACTTGATGCGTTTTAGCGC
The DNA here is from genome assembly GCA_021324095.1 of Gammaproteobacteria bacterium. Lineage (GTDB taxonomy): Bacteria > Pseudomonadota > Gammaproteobacteria > Xanthomonadales > Rhodanobacteraceae > 66-474. The sequence continues at coordinate 19,131 of JAJPJT010000098.1, read as the reverse complement.
CCAAATCCCTGTACCTTTACTGTTTTTGGCCTTGCAAGGGACCGGAACCCATGTGTGGAATCGTTGCCGCCTGCACCCAGCGTGACGTGGTGGCCATCCTGCTGGCGGGGCTGCACGCCCTCGAGTACCGCGGCTACGACTCGGCTGGCCTGGCGGTACTCGACGGCGGCAACCTCACCCGTCTGCGCACGCCCGGCAAGGTCGCCAGTCTCGACGCGCTGTGCCGGGAATCTCCCGTAGGCGGCCGTACGGGCATTGCCCACACACGCTGGGCTACGCACGGTGTGCCCAACGAGGCAAACGCCCACCCGCACGTCTCACGTGACCAGGTGGCCGTGGTGCACAACGGCATCATCGAAAACCACGCCGAGCTGCGGGCCCAATTGCAGGCGGCCGGCTACGCATTCACCTCGGAAACAGACACCGAAGTCGTCGCGCACCTGGTCCACAAGTTCGTCGCCGAAGGCATGACACTGCGTGACGCCGTCGCCGATGCCACCCGCCGGCTGCGGGGTGCGTATGCGATTGCCGTGCTCCACCGCAATCATCCGGGACACGTGGTGGGTGCCCGTCGGGGCAGCCCGCTGTGCGTGGGTGTTGGCATCGGCGAGCACTTCCTGGGTTCGGACGTGCAGGCGCTGATCCAGGTCACCAACCGCATCGTCTATCTCGACGATGGCGATGTGGTGGAAATCACCCCGGACACGCTGTCCATCATCGCCGCCGATGGCCGGGAGGTCACGCGCAGGGTGCGCGAAAGCGACCTGTCGATGGACGCGGTCGAACGCGGGCAGTTCCGCCACTACATGCTCAAGGAAATCTTCGAGCAGCCGAACGCCATCGCGAACACGCTGGAGGGACGCCTCGCCGATGGTGGCATCCTTCCGAACATCTTCGGAGTGGATGCCGACAAGCTGTTACGACGCGTGCGGCACGTGCACATCGTGGCCTGCGGCACCAGCTACCACGCCGGCATGGTCGCGCGTTACTGGCTGGAGGGCATCGCCGACATCCCGTGCACGGTCGAAGTCGCCAGCGAATACCGCTACCGGCACGTGGTGGTCACGCCGGACACGTTGTTCCTTGCCATCTCGCAGTCGGGCGAAACCGCCGATACGCTGGCCGCCCTGCGCGATGGCCGCGAACGCGGCTATCTGGGCTCCTTCGCGATCTGCAACGTGCCGGAATCAAGCCTGGTGCGCGAGTCCGATCTCACCCTGATGACCCGCGCCGGCCCCGAAATCGGCGTCGCGTCCACGAAGGCTTTCACCACGCAGTTGACTGCACTGGCGCTGCTGGTACTGGAACTCGCGCGCCTCCGCGGCATCGCCGCCGACAAGCTCGCGACGCTGGTCGGCGAACTCGGGAGCCTGCCGCGCACGCTCGAGAGTGCGCTGCAACTCGACCGCGACATCGCGCAACTTTCCGAGACTTTCGTCGACAAGCACCACGCGTTGTTCCTGGGCCGCGGCGCCCAATATCCGGTCGCGATGGAAGGCGCACTGAAACTCAAGGAAATTTCCTACATCCACGCCGAGGCCTATCCCGCGGGCGAACTCAAGCACGGTCCGCTGGCGCTCGTCGACGAGGACATGCCGGTGATCGCGGTCGCGCCCAACAACCAGTTGCTGGAAAAACTGAAGTCGAATCTCGAAGAGGTCCGCGCGCGCGGCGGCCAGTTGTACGTGTTCGCGGATTCGAACGCCGACGTTTCGTTGAACGGCAACCGCGGCCAGTTGATGAAAGTGAATTCCGGCGGCAACCTCATCGCGCCCGCGGTGTTTACCGTGCCGCTGCAACTGCTCGCCTACCATGTCGCGGTGCTGCGCGGGACGGACGTGGACCAACCGCGCAATCTCGCCAAATCCGTCACCGTCGAATAAGCAAAAAAACAACCCCCGTCGCCGGGGGTTGTTTGCGTTTCACCAAACCACTCGGATCACGCAACGCGCCGGCGCAGGCCGACGAACGCACCCACCAGCAACAGGCCCAGCCCGAACACGCCGAGGTCGGCAGGCTCGGGAACGCCGATGCCACCACTCGCGGTCCCGGCACTGATGATGGTCACGTAACACGTGGCCGGCGCCCCGCCGCAGTCGTCGTCGCCATTCACGTTGATTCCGACCCAGTCCGACGGATCGAGGTTCCAGAAACTGATGTGCGAGGCTGTATTCCAGTTGCTCAGTCCGGCCGACGTTAGCCCGGTGTTGATCGGGTAACCGGCCACCGAAGCCGGGATCTGCACGTTGTTGGTTTCTTGACAATCTGCTGAATAGCCGGGCAGCCCCAGCGCCGGACCACCATAGCAAATCCCGAGACCATCCATGCCCAACGCGACCAGACCCATGCCCGTGCCGTTGCCCGCCCAGTTGATGCTGTCGGACAGGAATCCCTTCGGGCCATCAAAATTGGCCGGGCCGGGATAGTTCTGGTAATGCCAGTCGGCATCCTGGCCGGTCAACATCTCCCGGTTGCCGAACGTGATGGATCCGAGGGACGAGGTCAGCGCGGAATAGTTCGGATACGAAGACCAGCCTCCCTCCGGCGATGCGATCACGAGCACGTTGTACGAGCCGCTTGGCATCGAACCGCCGGTCCAAAACGTGACGGTCCAGCCGTTGGCCGCCGCCAATGTGTTGATATTGGCCTCGTACGTGCCGGGGCCGCTCGCTTCGGTCCCTCCGGTGTACCACAGAACGTTGATGGGGCTGGCGAACACCGCACCGGACACCGCCAACCCAGCCAACAAACCGATCGATCTCAACAACCGTTTGTATGACATGGGAGCCTCCTCTGCATTTGGGCCGCGTTACGGACCCCGCGCGCATCACGCAAGCATCTCTCATGCCAAAAATTCAAGCGCCTGATTTTTCTCCATAACTCAACACCCGCGCCGAAAATCCAACCAAAAATGTAAAAATTTGCGACGTTCGCGCGTCCGACGGCCACGCTCGACGCTCCACATCTCAGGTTTTGCGGTCGGCGCTGCGCTCCAGCCGGCGAATAGCTGATTTTGATTGTCTGGAACCGCGGAGCGATATCCAGGACTGTCGCCCTTGAATATCAGCACATTAGTAGCAAGGTGCTGGACTGCAACTTGCAAGAGCGGCGAAAAGCCTGGATTGAACAAAGGTCCTGTACTGCTCTTGTTAGCTGAATAAAAAAGCCACGGAAAGTGTAAAGCTGGGCGACGTGCCGCCCCGGACAGCGCCGGTCAAGCAGGTCGTTGACGCGCCTCCACTGCACGGGGTGCAAGTTTGGGCCACGATTTGCAATGGACAGTGCATGCGCGAGTTAGCCGCGCTGGAACACCAATCCCCGATCGGCCCTGCTACGTCGCACCATCAAACGGAATGGCATCCAGATCCACGTTGCCGCCGCTCAGCACGAGGCCCACACGCTTGCCGGCGAAGCGCTTGCGCTGTGCCAGCAATGCAGCCAGCGCGACCGCAGACGAAGGTTCGATGGTCTGCTTGAGTTCGGCCCAGACAAGGCGCATCGCGGCCAGCGTGGCATCGTCATTGGCGGTGATCACCTCGACGTGATGCTCGCTCAGCAAGGCGAAGTTCGGAACGCCGATCGTGGCGCGCAAACCGTCGCAGACCGTGTGCGGCACGACGTCGGTGACGCGCACGCCCTGGCGCAACGACTGATACGCATCATCGGCGCCGGCAGGCTCGGCGCCGATCAGTCGCGCGCCGGACGCAAGACCTCGCAAGGCACTTGCGCAACCCGAGGCGAGTCCGCCGCCGCCGATCGGCACGACGATCGCATCCAGGTCCGGCACCTGCTGCACGAGTTCCAGCACGATGGTGCCCTGGCCCGCCATTACGCGCGCATCCGCGTAGGGATGTACCAGCGTCGCGCCGGTTTCCTGCTGCACCTTCGCGCAGGTCTCCTCGCGCGCGGCGAGCGTCGCGGCACAGCGATGCAGGATGCCGCCGGCGCGTTCGATGTTGGCGAGTTTGGCGGCGACCGCGCCTTCGGGTACGACGATGTGCGCGGGAATGCCGCGTGTCGCCGCGGCCAGCGCCAGCGCCGCGCCATGGTTGCCGGACGAGTGCGTGACGACACCGCGGCTGGCTTCATCGTCGGACAGCGACCACACCGCGTTGCAGGCGCCACGGAACTTGAAGGCACCTCCGCGTTGCAGGTGCTCGCACTTGAAGAACAGTTTCGCGCCGGCACGATCGTCCAGTTCCCGTGAACCCAGCACGGGCGTCACCCGAGCATGTGGCGCGATGCGGGCCGCGGCGGCACGGATATCGGCGATGGTCGGTGCGGTGAATTCGGTCATGATCATCATGGGCACGATGCGGACAAGCGGCCATTCTCTCACTGGTCACTACGTAGCCGCTGATAACATCAAGAGATGGACACGACCGATCCCGTCACCAGCGCTTCCACCGTGCGCCTCGCCGACTACCGCCCGCCGGCCTGGCGCGTGACCGATGCCGAGCTCAGGTTCGAGCTCGGTGTCGATGAAACCCTCGTACATTCCAGGCTCACCCTCATCCGCGATCGCGACGAGCCCCTCAGGCTGGATGGCGAGGACCTGGAACTGGTGGGCGTGCAGCTCGACGGCCGCACCCTGGCAGCCGGCGCATACACGTTGGATTCCATGGGCCTGACCATTCCCGGCGCGCAACACCGCTGCGTGCTGGAAATCAACGTGCGCATGGACCCCTCCCGCAACAGCCAGCTCGCTGGCCTTTACGTATCCGGTTCCCCGACGCACGGTTTCCTGCTGACCCAGTGCGAAGCGCAGGGTTTTCGGCGCATCACCTTCTTTCCCGACCGCCCCGATGTATTGGCGCGCTACGACGTCACGCTCGTCGCCGACAAGGCGCGGTTCCCCGTTTTGCTGGCCGGTGGCGAGCAGATCGAATCGGGCGAGCTGGAGGGCGGACGCCATTTCGCGCGCTTCATCGATCCGCATCCGAAGCCGAGTTATCTGTTCGCGCTGGTCGCGGGACACCTGGAAAAAATCCAACGCCCGTACCGCACGGCCGATGGGCGCGACGTCATCCTGCGCCTGTGGGCCGAGGCCGACGCAATCGACCGCTGCCATTACGCGATGGACGCGCTGGAACGCGCAATGCGCTGGGACGAACGCGCCTACGGACGCAATTACGACCTGCCGGTGTTCAACGTCGTCGCGACGCACGATTTCAACATGGGCGCGATGGAGAACAAGGGCCTCAACATTTTCAATTCGAAGTACCTGCTGGCCAATCGGGACACGACCACCGACGACGAATACCGCCACATCGAAGCGGTGATCGGCCACGAATACTTCCACAACTGGAGCGGCAACCGCATCACCTGCCGCGACTGGTTCCAGTTGTCGCTGAAAGAAGGCTTCACCGTCTTCCGCGAGCATTCCTTCTGCGAAGCGATGCATTCGCCGTCGCTGAAGCGGATCGAGGACGTGTCGACGCTGCGTCGCGTGCAGTTTCCCGAAGACGCGGGGCCACTCGCGCATCCGGTGCGTCCGGCCGAATACCAGGCCATCGACAACTTCTACACGGCGACGGTGTACGAGAAAGGTGCCGAGCTGATCAGGATGATCGCCGGACGACTGGGGCCGGAAGGCTTCCGGCGCGGCACGGACCTGTATTTCTCGCGCTTCGATGGGCAAGCGGTCACGATCGACGACCTTCTGGCGGTACTGGGCGAAGCCAATGCCGTGGACCTGTCGCCGTACCTCGCATGGTACGCGCAGGCGGGCACGCCGGAGCTGTGTGCGCGCGGTGGGTACGATCCCGCATCGAAGCGCTACACCCTGACGTTGATGCAACATATTCCGCCGACGCCCGGTCAGCCGAACAAGCGGCCGGTACCCATCCCCGTCAATGTGGCGCTGTTCGGCAGCGACGGCGCCAGACTTCCGCTGCAGTTGGAAAATGACGCGACGACCGCGAACAACGAACGCGTGCTGGAATTGACCGCGGCCGAGCAGCGCTTCGTGTTCGAAAACGTGGCATCCGAGCCCACGCCGTCCTTGTGCCGCGGGTTCTCCGCGCCGGTGCGCGTACTCTTCGATTACACGCCTGCCCGACTCGCGTTGCTGCTGCAACACGAAACCGAAGGTTTCGATCGCTGGAATGCCGGGCAGGAACTGGCTGCGCGCGCCTACGACGAAGCATTGGCCGGCCATGGCGAACACGCCGCCACGGACGCATGGCTGGAGACGCTGGAGCGGTTGTTCGAGACGCGCGCAAACGCCGATCCCGCGCTGCTGGCCTGCCTGCTGTCGCCGCCGTCGGAACTCGAACTCGGCGCGCGGCACGCTCCGTTCGATCCGGATGCGGTGCACTTCGCACGTGAAGCGCTGGAGAATGCGCTGGCACGCCGGCTTGGCGCCGCGCTCGTCGTTGCTTATCGCGAGCTCCATTCCAGTGAATCCGGCTCACTCGACGCGGCGTCCGCCGCGCGCCGGCATCTGAAGGGACGGGTGCTCGCCTTGCTGCAGCGCCACGACGCCGGCACGGGCGGCGGGCTGGCGTTTTCCCAATTCCGCGAGGCGCGTGGCATGACCGATCGCCTGTCGGCGCTCCACGCGCTGGTGCGCAGCGGCGCCCCACAAGCCGCCGAGGCGTTGCGGCTGTACCGCGCGCGCTTTGACGGCGATGCCTTGACGCTGGACAAGTGGTTCACGCTGCAGGCAAGCGTGCCCGCGCATGCGGCGCTGGAAAGCGTGCAGGCGCTGGAATCGGATCCGGCTTTCACCCTCGCCAATCCGAACCGCGTTCAATCGTTGCTCGGGGCATTCTCGCGCGCCAATCCGGTGGCGTTCCATCGGCCGGACGGTTCTGGCCACCGTTACTTCGTGGACAAGCTCGCCGAGATCGATGCGCGCAACCCGCAACTTTCTGCGCGGCTTGCAAAAGCCTTCGAAGATTGGACGCGGCTGGAAAGTGTCCGCCGGACCTCGGCGGAATCCGCGCTGCGTGGGCTCCTGGCGCGCGGGCGGCACTCGCCTGATCTGGCCGAAGTCCTGACGCGGATGCTGGCAGCCGCAGAAGGGCAAGCCACACCCGTTTGACTAAGCAAAACCTAATCGAGATAGGCGTACGCTTGCGTACAGAAATCCGATGCAACGGAGGTATGCCATGCACGGACCCTTTCGAACAAGTGCGAGGCGCGTTGCACGCTTCACGGCACTCGCTGCCGGTCTGCTGCTGCTTGCCGGTTGTGCAACCGGTTACAACTTCGTGCAACCGGAGGCGGCGGGCAGCGGCGGCTACTACACCGGCGAGGAGCCCTACACCGGCGAGGGTTACTACGACGTCTACGGAACCGGCCCGTATTATCCCGGTACCAGCGGCTGGGGTTACTACAACGGCAGCTTCCCATTCGCGTTCGAGTTCGGGTACGGCGGCTATTGGGGCTACGGCTATTCGCCGTGGGTATTCGACGTGGGAATTTCCAGCGTTTGGGATTTCCCCGGCTATTGGGGTCCGTGGTATTCGGCCAATTTCCCCATCTGGGGGTGCGGTTGGAACTGGGGCTGCGGCTACCGCCACCGCCACCACCACTGGCACGGCGACCACCATCCCCGCCGCGACTGGGACGATACCGCTGCGGTCTATCCAGCCCCGCACTTCCGGCGCGATACCGACCGTCCGGGCATGCGCCCGCGCCGGTTGAATGGTGCGCCGCCCATTGAGACGGAGACGCGCTCGGCCGAACGCATTGCCGCACCGCGCCCGCTCGCCTCGGCGGGATTTGCGCAGCATGGCTTCATTCGCGCTCCGATCCGGCGAGGGGACCAGGAAAGCCTCGCCGGCAACCGTGCAATGCCCGGATACGCTCGGGGACTATCCGTGGATCAGCGCAGCTTCGCGACCCGTCGCGAGATACCCATGCCGCCTGCAATGACCACCATGCCACGCAGCTTCCAGGCACCGCAAGAATTCGGACCTGCGGGCGTGGGCATGCCGAGCGCCATGGCGCCGCGCAACTTCTCCGGATCACCCCAGCCGGCTTTCAGGTCGAGTGCGCCGGCGCACTTCGCGGCCCCCGCAGCGGCAGCGCCACGGTCGTCTCGGAGTGACGGTACGCCTTCCTCCAAGATCCGCTGATCGGGCCGCGCGAAGCCGCCCGGGTACACAAACGAGAACGGGGAGCGCGGCCTTGTCGCGCTCCCCGTTGTGCCCCTGTGATCGAACCGGGTGCCGCTTCAGCGCTGGATGTTGGCGATGACTTCGTCCAGTTCCTGCAACTGCAGCTCGACCGGTTTCAGTGAATGTGGCGAGAGCGATTCAACCTGCAGCTCGAGCTCCGCCATATGCACCAGTTCATCGTGGTGCCGACGTACCTCTTCCCACTCCTCATTGGTCATCTCGACGAAGCTCATTTCTGCACTCCTCAGTTCTGTGTGGAAGCGGAACCTGAACCTTCAAGTAGCGTTCATCCGCCGCCGCTGATACTCTTCGCCAAAGGGGCCGTTTCGCTATACACTCGCCACCTTCGGCACCCGATGATTTCAAATCTGGCGCCCGGAACTCGGTTACTCTGGATTCCCCCTGTTCCTGATGACCGCCGGGCGCCAGTTCCTTACGCAGCCTTCCAGGCTGCTCCCCGAAGATGCAAAGACCGGTTCCTTCATCCGGCCCGTTGCCGTTCGCAGCGGCAACATCGGCGGGAGCGCGAGAGTGTCGGTGCACGCCGCGTGCCAAACCATCGGGAACCGCACCCGAAATTTGCAAGAATTTGTGACGATGCCGGGTAGGCGCGGGATTACGTGCATCACGCACGGGGCCTGTAACAATCTGCGACGATTCGCAAGGAAAAGCGCGGACCGAAATCCGCGTGCTTGATCGCTGTCCGGCGCCGCGCCGCGTTGCAATTGGAAACAAATGACACGCCATGACCAGTTATGACGTCATTGCTGTAGGCGGTGGGCGAGGCAACGCGCCTGCGATCTGCCGAGGGCAGATCGCGCGTTGTCGAGCGCCCGAGGCAGGGAGCCGAGGGCGGGGGCACTTGGCCAGAACAGGACGTTCGAGAATAGTGACCGCGCGTGGCCGCCGCGCCGTCCGTCCGTCAGGCAGGTGATCGAGATGAATTCGTACGACGTCGTCGTAGTGGGCGGCGGCCACGCCGGCACCGAAGCCGCGCTGGCTTCCGCGCGCTGCGGCGCACGCACGCTGCTGCTGACCCACAACATCGAAACCATCGGCCAGATGAGCTGCAATCCCGCGATCGGCGGGATCGGCAAGGGCCATCTGGTGAAGGAAATCGATGCGCTGGGTGGCGCGATGGCGCACGCGGCCGATCTCGCCGGCATCCAGTGGCGCACGCTCAATGCGTCCAAAGGCCCGGCGGTGCGCGCGACGCGCTGCCAGGCCGATCGTGTGTTGTACAAAGCCGCGATCCGACGCATCGTCGAGCGCCAACCGAACCTCGAAATCTTCCAGCAGGCGGTCGATGACCTCGTGATCGAATCCGGACGCGTGGCGGGCGTGGTCACGCAGATGGGGTTGACGATCCACGCGTCGCGCGTGGTGCTGACGGTCGGCACCTTTCTTGCCGGCAAGATCCACATCGGTCTCGAGAACCATGCGGGAGGCCGCGCCGGCGATCCGCCCGCGACCACGCTTGCAAAGCGTCTGCGCGAATTGCCACTGGGCGCGGACCGGCTGAAGACCGGCACGCCGCCACGCCTCGACGCGCGCACACTGGACTACTCGGCCTTCGAGGAACAGCCCGGCGATGATCCGCTGCCGGTGTTTTCATACCTCGGTTCGCGGGACGAGCATCCGCGCCAGGTGCCGTGCTGGATCACGCACACCACCGAACGCACGCACGAGATCATCCGCGCAGGCCTTGATCGCTCGCCGCTCTACACCGGCAGGATCGAGGGGACCGGCCCGCGTTACTGCCCGTCGATCGAGGACAAGGTGGTGCGTTTCGCCGACAAGGCGTCGCACCAGATCTTCATCGAACCCGAGGGACTGGAGGCGATCGAAATTTATCCGAACGGCATTTCAACTTCACTGCCGTTCGACGTGCAGGTGGAACTGGTGCATTCGATTCCCGGCTTCGAACGCGCGCACATCACGCGCCCCGGTTACGCGATCGAGTACGACTATTTCGATCCACGCGGCCTGCAGCCGTGGCTGGAAACCAAAGCCATCGCGGGGCTGTATTTCGCAGGCCAGATCAACGGCACCACCGGTTACGAGGAAGCCGCAGCGCAAGGCTTGATCGCGGGATTGAATGCCGCGCGTGCTGCACGCGGTGCCGAACCATGGTGGCCGCGACGCGATGAGGCCTACACCGGCGTGCTGATCGACGACCTCACGACCAACGGCACGATCGAGCCGTACCGGATGTTCACCTCGCGCGCCGAATATCGCCTGCACCTGCGCGAAGACAACGCCGACCTGCGTCTCAGCGGGATCGGCCACGAACTCGGCGTCGTGCCACAGGACCGTTTCGATGCCATGCGCGCGAAACGCGATGCAGTGGAACGTGAGGCGGCGCGACTGAAAGCGCTGTGGGCCACCCCGTCCAATGCACTCGGCCAAGCGTTGCAGTCGCAACGCGGCATCACGCTTGCGCACGAAGCAAACGCTTTGGACATCCTGCGCCGGCCCGAAATCGATTACGCCACGTTGGTGGCCACCAATGGATTCGGACCCACCGTGCAACGCGAGGAGATTGCCGCGCAAGTCGAGGTGCAGGCGAAATACGCGGGTTACCTCGATCGCCAGCGCGAGGAGATCGAACGCCAGCGCCGCCACGAGTCCACGCCGATTCCCGATGACTTCGACTACGACCACGTGCGCGGATTGTCGGCTGAGGTTTCGAGCAAGTTGAAACATGTGCGTCCGGCAACACTGGGGCAGGCGCGCCGCATCAGCGGCGTCACGCCCGCAGCGATTTCCCTGTTGCTGGTGCACTTGCATCGTCAGCGCGATCCACGCGCCTCTGAATACAATGGGCGACAACCCACTCGCACGATTCCCATACGCCGACGGATGGAACAATTCAAACGCTTGTATTAGGCTTGGCGCGTCCGCCGTTCGGCGATTCGGGAGATCCCAAGCCATGCTTCGCCCCCGTCACCTCGCCTGCGCCGTGGCGCTGGCGCTCGCAAGTTCCGCCGCTTTCGCGCAGTCCGCGCCGCCGGTCCTGGCGTCTGTCCATGCGGGCCTGTTCGACCATATGGTGATGTTCGGGGATAGCCTGAGCGACGATGGCAATCTTTCGCTGGCGTCGCAGCTTCCGCAAATCGTGCGCTTTACGACCAACCCCGGCCAGACGGGCGTCGAGAACGTCGCCGATTACTTCGGCGTACCGATGACGCCTTCGCTTGCGGGCGGCACCGACTTTGCTTTCGGCGGCGCGGGCCTCGTCAACAATTCGCCGGGAACGCCTTCGACCATACCGCTCCTGCCCGCCCAGCTCGGCACGTATCTGCAAGGCACGGGAGGCAAGGCCGATCCGAACACGCTCTACGGAATCTGGGGCGGCGCCAACGACATCTTCTATGCCGCGACTTCGGCAGGCGCGGCGGCGACAGCACAGCAGGCCATCCAGCAGAACATCCAACTGCAGGTCCAGCAGGCGATCGCGAACAATGTGATTCCCAACTACCCGGCAGCCATCGCGGCGGTCACGGCCCAGATCACGCCCATCGTCACCCAGCAGGTGGTCGCAGCTGCCGAGGCCCAGGCCCAGGTTTCGACGCTGATGGACGCGGCGCAGGCGCAGGCCAGCGTCCAGCAGGCTGCGACGACCGAGCTCGGGATGATCCAGCAACTCGGCAAGGCCGGCGCGCGTTACGTGATGGTGTTCAACCTGCCGAACATCGGGCTGACGCCGGAAGCGGCGGCGCAGGGGCCGGCTGTGGCGGCACAATTGACCGGGTTGTCGATCACCTACAACAGCACGCTCAACGCCGGGCTTGCCAGCACCGGCGTCAACATCATCCCGGTCAATACCTTCGCGATGTTGACCGAACTCATCTCCGATCCGGGCCGCTACGGATTCACCAACGCCACCACGCCCGCCTGCACCGGCAGTTCCTTCGGCTGCCTGCCCGCCGGCACGCCGGGTGCGACGAGCACCTACCAACCCGGCACCCAGAACACCTACGTGTTCGCTGACGGCGTGCATCCCACCACCGCCACGCAAGCGATCCTGGCGCAGTACGTCGAATCGATCATCACCGCGCCGGGTGAAATGTCATTGCTCGGCGAGGCGCCGCTCCAGATCAACGAAAGCCTCAACCGTTCGATCGTCAACCAAGCCACCACCAGCCTCGCCAATGCTCCCGGCAACGGGTTGCGCGTGTGGGCGAGCTACGACTATGCGCGCCAGCGCCTCGATGCGCAGGTCAACTCGCCCAAGAGCAGCAACGACGTCAACACGCTCAGCATTGGCGCAGACATCCATCCCTCGGATGCCCTGACAGCGGGCCTCGCGTTCACGGCGGGCCAGCAGAAGGACAATTTCTCGGATGACGCCGGCGGATTCAAACTGCAGGATCTGCTCGCCACCGGTTACGCGATGTGGGGTTGGGACCAGGCGTACTTCGGCGCGATCGGCAGTTTCGGTCACCTCGGCTACAGCGACATCCACCGCAACATCCCGCTCGGTCCGGCCGTGCGCTATGAATCCGGCTCCACGTCTGGCTCGCACGTGGCATTCGCGTTGACCGGCGGATGGTGGATCAATTTCGGGAATTGGCGCACGGGTCCGTACGCAGATCTCGCGTGGCAGCACATCCACGTGGACGGCTATGGCGAAAACGGTGACGATTCCACGGCAATGACGTTCGGCAACCAGGATCGCCACGCACTGGTCGGCACGCTGGGCTGGCAACTGACAGCCAACCTGCAGACCGGCGGCACGTCGTTGCACCCGTTCGCACGCCTGGCGTGGAACCACGACAACGACGCTGGCGCGCGCGACGTCACCGCCGGCCTCGTCACCATGCCGGGAAGCTTCGCATTGCCCGGCTTCATGCCCGAGAAGAACTGGGGCAGCGTGGGGGTCGGCCTCGCCGCCGATTTCACGCCGAATTTCTCGGGCTGGATCGGCTACGACGGGCGCTTTTCGGATTCAAGCCAGCGTGTCGACAGCTTGAACATCGGTGCCAGGTTCCGCTTCTGACCCGCACAATCCCCCAACAAAAAAAGCTGCGCGTCGTGAGACGCGCAGCCTTTTTGCAGACCTGAATTCGATCAGTCGATCAGCCTTTCTTGTTCTTGCTGAAGCGTTTGTACTCGGCTTCGGCCTGGTCGTGCAGCGCCTTGGCTTCGGCGTCCGACAAGGCTTCCGTCTTGCCACCGCTGATCTTCTGGTTCAACACCAGCGCACCGTTGTCACCCCAGCCGACGTTTTCGGTGGAGGTGGCGGGGGCATTCGGCTTGGGCATTTGTTCCTGCACCACCACCCACGGCAGGCCGTTGCGGTAGGCGTATTCGGTCTTGGTGAAGCCTTTGTCGGCCTGGTTCACCTGTTCGATGATGAATTCGATGCCATGGGAATCGCTGAATACCTGCCAGCTGCGTGACTCGCCGATCTTGGCGGACGTGCCGGATTTCACGGACATCGCACCCGTCTGGCGTTTGGCCTGCTGGAAATCCGCCAACATCTTTTCCGCAGCCGTCGGTTCCGCCACCAGCGTCAGGTTCACATGCGCAGGCTGGCCGTTCGTCAACACGGGCTGTTGCAGCTTGGTCGTGTAGGTGCGCCCATTGTCCTGCATCGTTGCCTGCAAAACGTAGAGGTCGTTCGGATGGATGGCCGACGACGAGAACGGAATACGGAAATCCTGCGGGAATTTTGGTGGATTGAAGTCCTGCTTGTTCACCGTGACGCCGGGCTGCTGGGTGACATCGACCAGTGAAAGCTCCAACTTCGCCTGATCGGTGATCGGGCTGGGCGGATTCGGAACCGTCACGGTGCCGGTCACCGCGGTGGCGGCCGGCGCGGGCGCGGCTGATCCCGAAGGCTCGGCGCTGGTCGCGGACGAATTGCCGCCAGACGAATTGGAACCACCACAGCCAGCAAGGACCAGGGTGGCAACAAACAGCGTCGCTACAGCTAGCTTTTGCATTGACATTCCTCGAAGTTGACCGGACCGCGCCGCGTGGGGCGCATCGCAGGCTTCGGCCGCGCGCCAACGCCGGCCAGAATTTTGATGTTACTGCGAGTTCGCTTGTGACGAAAGGCGTCGTCGAGGCTTTCGTTCAGTTAGGCGCTCCGGCAAACGGATTCATGCATCTGTCGAACCGGAAGCGAGCATTGCTCCCAAAGGGGCCAGCTCCGTGGCGTAATGCCGCCACCTGGCGGACATGCTTGTGTCCATCTGGCCGCGGACTTCGGCCGCGCTCGGTGTCATGGTCGGCACAGGGTTGTTGCGCATGTCGGCACAGCCGGGTTCCCATTCCAGGCCGCAGAACGCAAATACCTTGCGCATCGCAGCTTCCGGATCGCGCACCAGTTCGGCGTAGGGAACGTCGAGGATTGCACCCGGCATCAACCGGTGCCAATGCGCCATGATGCGCCGGTGGGCCTGGTGATACGAAGCCAGCGAGACGAGATCGTAGCTGTACTTGTACTTGTCGCCGAAAAAGACGCGCCAATTCGAGAAGCACACGCCCATCGGATCGCGAACGAGGTGCAGGATCCTGGCTTGTGGGAGGGCTGTGTGGATCAGGCCCGCCACCTCCCAGTTGGGCGGCTGCTTGTCGATGTAGAAGGACTTTCCGCGCGCGCGCCATTGCGTCTGGACCAGGTAACGCCGGCCGAGTTCGGAGAAATCGAGGGTCGCCAAACGCACGATGAATTCATCACTGCGGGCGCGACGCGTATCTGCCCACCACTGCAGTTGTGCGCCGAAATCGGGCAGCTCCCCCGCGGATTCGACCCGCGAATGATTGCCGAGCATTCGTTCCAAAACAGTGGTTCCGGAGCGCGGCAGCCCGAGGATGAAGATCGGCTGCGGGCCCTCCGGTTCCGCGGAGGATTTGCGCGACCACGGCACCTCGCTCGCTCCGATCAGCCGGTCCAGGAAAGCAATCTGGGCATCCACATCGAACGGATTGCGCGCGTGCATCACCGCGTTGGCCGTCGCCAACGCATTCCATGCACTGTCATCACGCCCGAGATCTTCCAGTTCCTTGTAACGCGCGAATTCCAGCGCGGCATGGTCGATCGAGCCTTTTGCCACGCGCGCCAGACCTGTCTCGAGTTCGGCGAGGTGGTTCGACTCGGGCGTTTGCGTGCGCAGCGCAGCCCGCGTGAAGGCCGCCCGGCCATGCTGCGGCATCGTCCGGAGGCATTCTTCCAGCGCCGCGTCCGCATCCTCGAACCGTCCATGAAAATAGAGCTGCGCACCGTAGTGGAACCGGGTTTCCGGATCGTTCGCACCCGCCGCGATGGCACGTTCGAGCCATGCGAGCGAGGCCACGTTTTCGTTGAGCTGCTGCGTGTAATCCGCCAAGCGCACGCACAACGCCGTCGTCGTCGCCGCTGCCAATGGCGGGCGCGCCAGACACGCACGCGCTGCAACCACCTCGCCAACTTGCAACAAGGCTTCGACCGTCTTGCACAGCAACCCGGGATCATCCGGCACGAACCGGAACGCTTCGAGGGCGTGGCGGGCAGCTTCGCGGACGTGGTCGTCGCGCCACGCAATCTGCGAGGCCAGCAGATGCGTCCGCACGTCCTGCGGCGCCTGCGCGCGCAGGACTTCCAGTTGAGCACGTGCCGGCGCGGGCTCCCTGCGCTCGAGATAGGCTTGCGCGCGTTGCCAGCGTTGTTCGACGGAATGGCTCATGCCAACTGCTCGCCCGGGTGGCCTTGGCCCAACGCAGCAGCCAGCCCCGCCAATTGCGTTTCATAGCGCCGCCATTCGCCGAACCGGCCGTGCAGCGCCGTGCGCACCTGTGCAGCACTCAATGTCGCACTGGGCGCCGCATTGCGGGTGATGTCGGCGCAGCCCGGCTCCCATTCCAGGCCGCAGAAGGCAAACACCTTGCGCAGCGTGGCTTCGGGTTCGCGCACCAGTTCCGCGTAGGAAACGTCGAGGAACACACCGGGCATGATCCTCTGCCAGCGCGCCATCGTGTGCCGGTAATCGTTGAAATATCCGGCCAGCGCGGCGAGATCGTAGCTGTAGTCGCAATTGTCGCCGAAGTACGCGCGCCAGTTGGAAAAGCACGTATCCATGGGATCGCGCACGAGGTTGAGGATCGGCGCGTTCGGCAGCGCCGCGTGAATCGCACCGGCGAGCATCCAGTTGGGCGGCTGCTTGTCGATGAAGAACGGCTTGCCGTGTGCCCGCCATTGGGTCTGTGCGAGGTAACGACGGCCGAGCTCGCGATAGTCGATGGCGTCGAGGCGCGCCAGCAGCGCCTCGCCGTCGCGCGTGTCCGCCATCCAGTGCAGTTGCGCGCCGAAATCGAGAAGCTCGCCTGACACGGCCACGCGGGAGTGGTTGCCGAGCATCCGTTCGAGCAGCGTGGTGCCGGAACGTGCCATCCCGACGATGAAAATGGGCGACGGCGATGCCGTGGCGCCCGTTTCCCGCGTCTGATCCATGGCGGCCCATGTCGATACGAAGCGTTCCAGCCAAGCGTGATGGCCCGCAGCCCTGTCGGCCAGACGGGCGCGCATCAATCCATTGGCGAGTGCCAGCGCGTCCCACGCTTCGGCATCGCGCCCGAGATCCTCCAATGTCTTGTAACGCGCGAATTCCAGCACGGCGTGATCGACCGAACCGCGTTCGACGTGCTGAAGGCTACGCTCCAACGCGGGCAAGTGATTGCGTTCGGGCGTCTGCCTGCGCACCCGCACGAGCGGCACCGCGACGCGTCCGTAAGCCGGCGCCTCGTCAAGGCTGGCGGCGAGTTCGGCCTCCGCCTCGTCGAGCCTGCCGTTGATCATCAGGGCTTCGCCGCGCCGGAACTTGAAAGCAGCGGTCGCGTGCCCCAGTCCATGCGCCTTGTCCAGCAGCGCGAGTGCTTCGGCGTGTTGTTCCAGCCGCTTGCGCAATGCGGCCATTCGCATCAACAGCCGCGGGTTCTCGCACTCCGCAAGTACCGCACGGTCGAGGCACGCGCGCGCCGTGACGGCTTCGCCGGTTTCCAGCAATACGCCGGCCACTGCACACAGCGCTTCCGGATCGTCGGGAACCGCGCCCGCGGCATCCAGGGCGTGACGGCTGCCGTCACGAATGCGATCCTCGCGCCACGCGATTTGCGCGGCCAGCAGGTGCGCATGCACGCCGTTGCCGCGTCCGCACTCGCTCAAGGAAGCGAGCACCTCGCGCGCGCCATCGATCTGATCCCTGACGAGACAAGCCTGCGCCTGGCGCCACAAAGGATCCGAAGCGAAACTGCGGCGTTCGGCAACGGGCGCCATTACAACAATCCGATCTCCGCGATCGCATCGAAACGCGCCTTGATCCGCGCCAGCAGCGTGATCCGATTCGCGCGCAAAGCCGCGTCTTCGACCATCACCATCACGGACTCGAAGAACGCATCGACCGGCGCCTGCAATTCGGCCAGCCGCGCCAGCGCGCCCGCATAATCGCGCTGCGCGCTGGGAACATCGAGACGCGGCGCGTTGTCCCGGCGCGCGGAGTCCAGCGCCTCGGCCAATCCTTGTTCGGAAGATTCCTGCAATAGTCCGGTGTCCAGATCGCGTCGCGCGGCCGCGTCGGCGTCGATGCCCTCCTTGCGCAGAATGTTGGCGACGCGCTTGTTGGCGGCAGCAAGTTTCTCGGCTTCGGGCTGTTTGGCGAAGGCCGCCACTGCGCGCAGGCGGCGGTCGAAATCGACGAGGCTGGCCGGCCGCACCGCGGCCACCGCTTCGAATTGCTGCGGGGCGAACCCTTGTTCGCTGTAGTAACCGCGCAGGCGATCGAGGATGAAGGCGTGGAGCTCCGACAGAAGGCGTAACCTCTCCTCGTGATTTTCCCTTTCCCCGCTCGCGGGGGAAGGGGCGCGAAGCGCCGTCTTTTCCCCCGAAGGCGGAGGGGGGGAAGACTTGCGGGTTTGCTCCACGGCGAGCAGAACGGAATCGGGGACTTGCTCCAAAGCTTCCTTGAGCAAAGCGTCGAGATCGAGATCCAACCCGCCCTCGATCAGCGTCCGCGCGAACCCCAGCGCGGCACGGCGCAGCGCGAACGGATCCTTGTTGCCGGTCGGCTTCATTCCGACCGCAAAGATGCCGGCCAGGGTGTCCAGTTTGTCGGCCAGCGAAAGGCATTGCGCCAGCACGCCTGTGGCAATGCCATCAGCCGCACTGCGCGGCCGATAGAACGCGTCCAACGCATTGGCAACTTCGGCCGGCTCGCCCTGCGCCGCGGCGTAATGCCGGCCCATAACGCCTTGCAGTTCCGGGAATTCGCCGACCATGCGGGTCAACAGGTCGCAGCGCGACAAGCCGGCTGCATGCGCAACCTGCGCTGCGTCGACGTCGATCCCTTGCGCGAACAGGCGTCCGGCGATCGCGCTGGCGAGTTCGGCCACGCGCACGGTCTTGTCCCACAGGCTGCCGAGCTGGCGCTGCCAGACCACGTCGCGCAAGCCCTGCTGGTACGAAGCCAGCGGCGTTCTCAAATCCTCTTCAAAGAAATATTTCGCGTCGGCGAAGCGCGGGCGGATCACGCGTTCGTAGCCGTGGCGGATCTGCGAAGGATCCTTCGATTCGAGATTCGCGACGCCGATGAAGCGTTCGGTGAGCTTGCCGTCCGCATCGAACACCGGCACGAATTTCTGGTTGGTGCGCATCGTCGTGACCAGCGCCTCGTGCGGCACCGCCAGGAAATCCCGGTCGAACGTGCAGGCGATCGCGACCGGCCATTCGCTGAGGTTGGCGAGTTCATCCAGCAGCGCATCATCGAGGCGCGGCGAGCAATCCGCGGGTGCGACGCGCGCGACTTCGTCACGGATGCGCTGGCGGCGCTCGTCCGGATCCGCCAGCACTTTCGCCGCGCGCAACGAATCCACGTAGCTGTCGGCATCTGCCAGATGCACCGGCGCCGGATGCATGAAGCGATGCCCGCGCGATTGCCGGCCGCCTTTGACGCCGAACAACTCGCCTGAAATCACCTGGTCGCCGTGCAGCATCACCAGCCAGTGCACCGAGCGCACGAAT
>JAJPJT010000038.1 GCA_021324095.1 Gammaproteobacteria bacterium | reverse complement strand
TACTTCAACCAACCGCTGCCCCTGCCCAAGGCAGCTTGAACCGAGCAGGCATCCACTTATCGAACCGGGTTCGACTGTTCAAACGGGTGGGTCCACTTCTTCACTCGGATATCGGGTACAGCGTCATGGTGACACCGGTGGCAACGGCCAATGGCCAGATCGGGTATGCATGGAGCGCCTCTGGCAACTCGTTTGTGCCGGGGCATGCACCGGTGTTCGCGCCTGCACACAATGCACCAAGTAATACACCGAACCTGACTCCGGACGTCGAAGGTGGTGGTGATCGAACCTTCGCTACTTTGCCCACGGCTGACGCTGGTACACAAGGCGCGTACTCCATCACTTTCCCATCGATTTCGGTAGCAGGCTCCACGGCGTGGTCGCCCAATATCGCATTGCTGACTTCGCCGTCTCGCTCCGCCGCCAATTTGGGCGCGGCACTGGCGGCAATGAATGGTCTGCCCGTGAGTGGCGGCAACCAATCCAGCAAGCCGGTGTTTGCGCCGGGTTCTGGTCAGGCGACTAACTCGCCGCTGATGTCGGTGAATACGGCACCTAACACTGAGGCGACTGCGAAGGGGGCGACGCCCGCACAGCAGCGCTGCTTGGCACTGACCGGAGGGGCGCCGCAATGTCTGCAATGAGGCGGAAGCCCGTTTTGAGGTGGGTTAGGAATAGCTCGGTAATAGCGGGGCTTATGCTTATGATTGGGTGCATGCGGCTTACACCGCTACCGCCCATCAAACCCGCTGTCGATATGTTCTCGACCTACGATGGGCAGCCTTCGACGGCCGCGGAGCGCGAGCAGGCACTCAACGATTGCTACAGCTACAACAGATCGCTGGGACTCCCGGGGCCAACCGTACAAGCAAACCAGATCTGCATGCTCCAATTGGGCTTCCGTGCCCCCAAAGGGGAACTGCCTGGCCTCGCATCATCGGACATACAAGGAAGTTTGCAGGGGTGTGTTGGCGATGCAGGTGACCCGGTTTGCTGGGCGGCAAAATATGGCTGGCCGCAGACCCCCCCGCCACGCTGGGCCAAGCCCGGCGCTGATCCTGACAATCTCGGCAATGTGTGGTACGACTGCTTCGCAAGGTACCGAGGCGTTTACCCCTACGCGGCGTTTGCTGCGAAGGTGGATCGATGCATGGTGCAGAGATACGGTTATGCCGTGGCGCATCCGAATTCGCCAGCCGTGCCATGGCTACCACACCAATACTGGCCAAATTGCAAGAAACCCGAAGCCGAGATGAATTGGCTGGAGAAGAAATGGTGTCCGGGCCAGCGGCCGTTATCGCCGCCTCCCGAGACCACGCAGCGGTGAACTCTGCGTGACGCTGACCGGTGATGCAGTCCTGTGCCTGCAATAGAAGACGACGATGCAAGACTTAAAGCAGTTTGCCACTCTCTTATGCTTCCCTCTACTCACGGGATGCACGGTGGCCAAGCATCAAGGGCCTTGGGCTCAGGACATGTTTACGGTCTTCGACGGCCACCCTTCGACTGCGGCGGAAAGAGACGCCGCGACGAGCGACTGTGTTAACTACGCCTATAACACGCCGACGCAGACTACAGTCATAACAGGTGCCCAAATATGCATGTTGCAATTGGGCTTTCGGGCGCCGAATGGTGGAATCCCCGGTACTGCAAATGGTCAGATATCAGAAGGGTCATGTGGCATCGAGCCGGATCTTCCGGTCTGCATGGCGGTCAAGGATGGATGGCCGCTGCATCCGATACCTCGCTGGACACGGCCGAACACGACTCGTTACCGACTGGAAGGAGACGCGAGTGTTTGCGCGCAGCGAAATATTGGCATCCAGTACGCGCAGCTGGTCCCTCGAATGGACAAGTGCATGATCGGCATGGGCTACACGGTGGCCCACCCTCATTCTCCAATTGACATCTGGCCGCCCGAAAAGGATTGGCCCAACTGCGCCAAGCCCGAAGACGAACGGAACTGGATCGAAAAGAAGTGGTGTCCATCGGAGTCGTTGGCTGCGCCGATGCCGTCGCATTCGGCGTCGCGTGACGACACCCAGGCGCCACCGCTGCATCGTGATTACGAAATGGAGTAGTCATGTCAGATCGAACCCATTGCTTCTTGTCTTTGCTGACGTTCGCAACAGCCATAGCACTTGCCGGTTGCCAGACGATGGCGCCGGCGTCCCCATCCACCTCGGTTAACCGCCCAAAGACCCTTTGTGACATGCCCGCGGTGCATGCACAATGCGCCGACGTGGTGGCCGCCACGCACTGGCCATCGATGTTTGTGGTGGGCAACGCCCTGGAGGTCAACCCACTCGTGGAAGCCTTGATGCCAACGATCGGTGCTGGATCAAGCGCCGATACCGCGATGGCCGTGCGAGTACTGGAGTCCCCAGCGAACGATCCGCTGGTCATCGTGGACCACAGCGAGAAATTCCGGGTAGCCATCCTGCGCGCGGCGCTCTCCAAGGTGCAGGCGCCACTCACGCCTCGCAACGTAGCTGTCGTGGTGACGGATCCTGGCCGCTACGCAGATTTGCAGGCACAGGCAGCCTCGCTTGGTCTGAATCTGTGGTTGATTCCTGCATCGCAGCAGTGAGTTGGCTATGCCGCACTTGCAGCGATGGCCAGCCAGCACTAACCGTCATCGGAATAGACGCTCACCGACGGGGGTTGCGGCTGGATGCGTCGCGTTGCACCTTCGAAGTGACGTAAGCCCGAGAGCGTGTTTTCGCAGTGCGTCGCTGCCCGCGGAGCGCGATGAGTTGCAGCATTGATTGCGTGTCTTGTACCGCGGAGCGAATCGAGAGGGATGTGATCAGGCGAACAACGCAGCCGCGTGGTGCCGCAGGTGGTCCTCGATGAAGCTCTGCACGAACCAGTAGCTGTGGTCGTATCCGGGGTGCATCCGTAGTTTCACCGGCTGCCCGGTTTCATGGCAGGCCTGCTCGAACAATTCCGGCTGCAACTGTTCCTTGAGATACGGATCATTCTCGCCCTGGTCGATCAGGATCGTGCCGTCGAAGCGCGCGCCCGCGCGCAGCAGTTCGCAGGCGTCGTGGCGTTTCCATTCGGCGCGGTCCTCGCCGAGATACATGATGAAGATCCTGCGTTGCCCCCACGGCACGCGCGTCGGTGCGACCAGCGGCGAGAGCGCCGACAGCGAGCGGTAGCGGCCGGGATGCCGCAGCGCCAGCGTCAGCGCGCCATGCCCGCCCATCGAATGACCCATCATCCCGCAGCGCGTGAAATCCGCGGGGAAGCGCTTTTCGATCAGTTCGGGCAATTCCTCGACGACGTAAGTCTCCATCTGGAAACGGCTGGCCCACGGCGGTTGCGTCGCATCGACGTAGAAGCTCGCGCCCTCGCCGAATTCCCAGTCGTCCGTGGCGCCCGGGATGCCGGTGTCGCGCGGGCTGGTGTCTGGCGCGACCAGCATCAAGCCGAGTTCCGCCGCGACGCGTTGCGCGCCCGCCTTGATCGGAAAGGTTTCAGCGGTGCAGGTGAGCCCCGCGAGATAGAACAACACTGGCACCTTGCCATGCTCGGCCTGCGGCGGCGTGTACACCGCGAATGTCATCGCTCCCGCGCAGGCTTTCGAGTCGTGCCGATAGAAGCCCTGGATACCGCCGAAGCAGCGTTGTTCGGAGATGGTTTCGACGCTGGGCGGCGCACTGGCCGTTTGCGTGACGGCAGTTTCGACTTTCATGCGCGGTTCCATGCCGAAGAAACCGTCAGTGTAACGCTTCAAAAAAGCCCTCCCCTTGAACGGGAAGGCGGAGCGGAGTGAACCGCGCGCTTGGCGCCGGGTGGGGATGGATTATCCGCGCGTGCAGTCATGCGCCGGGATCTGCAGGCGACCCATCCCCCTCCCGTCCTCCCTTGAAGGAGGAGGGGCAAGCTACACCATCACGGTCGCGTGTTCGCGCGTGTCGGAGAACGTGACCTGCGGCCAACGTTCCTGCGCGAGCTGCAGGTTCACGCGCGTCGGCGCGAGATAGACCAGCGCTTCCGCGGCATCCAGCGCGAGATGCGTGGCATTGCGTTCGCGGAATTCGGCGAGCTTCTTCGCATCGTCGCAATGCACCCAGCGCGCGGTGATGACGCCGACGTTCTCGAACGCGCAATCGACGCCGTATTCGTCCTTCAACCGGTACGCCGCGACGTCGAACTGCAGCACGCCCACCGCGCCCAGGATCAAGTCATTCGACATCAGCGGCCGGAAGAATTGCGTCGCGCCTTCTTCGGAGAGTTGCGCCAGGCCCGCGCGTAGCGCCTTCATCTTCAGCGGATCGCGCAACTGCGCGCGGCGGAACAGTTCCGGCGCGAAGTTTGGAATGCCGGTGAACACCAGTTTCTCGCCCTCGCTGAAACTGTCGCCGATCGAGATCGTGCCGTGGTTGTGCAGGCCGATCACGTCGCCGGGATACGCGGTTTCCGCAATCTCGCGTTCCGAGGCCATGAAGGTCAGCGCGTTGGCGAGTTTCACTTCCTTGCCTGTGCGCACCTGCAGCGCTTTCATGCCCGACGTGTAGTGGCCCGAGCACACGCGCAGGAATGCCACCCGATCGCGGTGCGCGGGGTCCATGTTGGCCTGGATCTTGAACACGAAGCCCGAGAGTTTTTCCTCGTCCGGCGACACTTTGCGCGTCGCGGTCGCGCGCGCCTGCGGCGAAGGCGCATGCTGGACGAAGAAATCCAGCAGCGGCTGCACGCCGAAGTTGTTGATGCCGGACCCGAAGAACACCGGCGTCTGTTCGCCCGCGAGGTATTTTTCGACATCGAACGGATGCGACGCGCCCTGCACGAGTTCCAGTTCCTCGCGCAATTCGGCCAGCGCATCCGCGCCGATGCGCCGTTCGAGTTCGGGATCGTCCAGTCCTTTCAGGATCGTCGAATCCTGGCGCGTGAAGTTTCGCCCGCTTTCGTACAGGTGCACTTCGTCGTCGATGAGGTGATGGACGCCTTTGAGGCGCTTGCCCATCCCGATCGGCCAGGTCACAGGCGCGCACTGGATCTTCAAGACCGATTCGACTTCGTCCAGCAGTTCGATCGGCGGGCGGCCCTCGCGATCGAGCTTGTTGATGAACGTCATGATCGGCGTGGTGCGAAGGCGGCACACTTCCATCAGCTTGATGGTGCGTTCCTCGACACCTTTCGCGCAGTCGATCACCATCAGCGCAGAGTCGACCGCGGTCAGCACGCGATAGGTGTCTTCGGAGAAATCCGCGTGGCCGGGTGTGTCCAGCAGGTTGACGATGCGGCCTTCGTACGGGAACTGCATCACCGAACTCGTCACCGAAATGCCACGCTCCTTCTCCAGCGCCATCCAGTCGCTGGTCGCGTGGCGCGCGGTCTTGCGCGATTTCACCGCGCCCGCCATCTGGATCGCGCCGCCGAACAGCAGCAGCTTTTCGGTCAGCGTGGTCTTGCCCGCGTCCGGATGCGAGATGATTGCGAAGGTGCGGCGGCGCGCCGTTTCCTGGCGATGCTGGCTGCTGGCGTCGGACATGGGTCTGCACGTGTACGCAAACCCGCAATTCTAACGCGATCGACCACCTGACAGCCCGGTCTGGAGTCGCCCGGATGCAGCCGTAGGCGACTGCGTTTGCAGGATTGCAAACGCGAACGGCGCAGTCGGCCCGCAGGGCGAGCGACAGGGATGTCGCGAGTCAATCCGGGATTGCGGGGGCGCTGCGACAGGATCCCGGATTGCGCTTCGCTCCATCCGGGCTACTGCTGCTATTCGGATGAGAGCTTCTTCAACAAGCTGTGCCAGTAATCCAGCCCCGCCGGCAGCTCCGTCGCCAGCGTGCGCTCGTTGTAACCATGCGCGTGCTCGCCGCCCGGCTGGGCGAAGTCGGGGCTGACGCCGTAGCTCGGCACGCCGCGATTGCGGAAGTACATGCTGTCGGTCGCGCCCGAGGACATCGCGGGCACGATCTCGATGCCCGGAAACCGTTCGTGCACCGCCGCCGCCACGGCATCCATCACGTCCTTGCGCAGCGGCGAGGCCGGGCTTTCCACCGGCGGCGGCTGCCGCACCGTGATCGTGACCCTGGGATTGGCGATCGCCTTCGCGAGCGCCGCCTCCACCGACGCGATGCTGACG
>JAJPJT010000123.1 GCA_021324095.1 Gammaproteobacteria bacterium | reverse complement strand
GGATGCCCGCCGCAGGCGCGGGGCCGGTGTGTTGGAGGGCGGTAGCCGTGGTCATGGCGGGATGGGCGAAGGGATAGCCGCAGGCCTGCAAGATTCGGTCCAGACGGCGGCGTTATTCCAGTTCGCGGTGGAAAGTGAGTACTTGTTCACGACTGGCGCGATAGTGTTCGGCAAGGCGTTCGGCAAGGTAAACCGAGCGGTGCCTGCCGCCGGTACAGCCGATCGCGACGGTCAGGTAACCCTTGTCCTCGCTCTCGAAACGCGGCAACCATGCGTCCAGGAAACGTCGGATGTCAGCCAGATATTGTACTACGAGCCCTTGGCTATCGAGAAACTCGCGGACGGGTGCATCCATGCCGGAAAACGGGCGCAGACGCGAATCCCAGTGCGGATTGGGCAGGCAGCGGGCGTCGAACACGAAATCGCAGTCGGGCGGAAGACCGCGTCCGTAGGCAAACGATTCGAACATCAAGGTCAGGCTGCCGGTCGCCGAACCGTAGTCGGTGGCGATCTTGCGGCGCAACTGGTGCACGTTGCTGTCGCTGGTATCGATCGAACGGTTGGCAATGGCGAGCAACGGCCGCAATCGACGGCGTTCCTCGGCGATCGCGTCGACCAGTGAACGTCCGTCGTCGGACAACGGGTGGCGGCGGCGGCTGCTGGCGTAGCGCTTCAGCAACACTTCGTCGTTGGATTCCAGGAACACCAGTTCGGCGTCGGCGCCTGCTTCGGCGAGTTTGGACAAGGCTTCGGGCATGCGCTCGAGATCGCCGCGGCTGCGTACGTCCACGCCCACCGCGACGCCGCGCGGCAGGCCCCGTCCGCCGTCGGTCAGTGCCCGATAGAGCGAGGGCAGCAAGGCCGTCGGAAGGTTGTCGACGCAGTAGAAGCCGAGATCCTCGAACGCACGCAATGCGACGGTCTTGCCGGCGCCCGACAGCCCGGTCAGGACCACCACGTGGGTACGGTCATGCGATATCTCGTGGGTGTGCATCTGCTATCAGCCCGGTTGCCGTTGCAGGCGCGCGGCCTGGCGGTCCATGAACACGCGGGCCTGGTCGATGCCCTGCGACTTCAGCATGTGGCTGCGCACCGCGGCTTCGACCAGCACCGCGAGGTTGCGGCCGGGCGCCACGGGAATCGTGATCTGCGGGACTTTCACTTCCAGGACCTCAAAGGTACCGACGTCACCGGTCAGGCGCACCATCGCGTCCTCGGGTTCCTCGCCGGCGGGGCGCAGGTGCACGATCAGGCGCAGGTATTTCGATTGCTTGACCGCGGTGTGGCCGAACATCTCGCGCACGTTGAGCACGCCAAGGCCGCGCACTTCGAGCAGGTCGCGCAGGATGTCGGGGCAGGCGCCGTCGATCACGTCGGGCGCGATCAGCGTGAATTCGGGCGCATCATCGGCCACCAGCCGGTGCCCGCGCGTGATGAGCTCCAGCGCAAGTTCGCTCTTGCCGCTGCCAGGCGTGCCGGTGATCAGCACGCCTATCGAATGCACTTCCATGAACACGCCGTGCAGCGTCACCTGCGGCGCGAGCGCGCGCGCGAGCTTGTATTGCAGATAGGTCAAGAGATCGTGGCCGCGCCGCGCGCTGACCCACAGCGGCGTGCCGGTTTCCTCGGCGGCTTCGCGCAGATCGGCGGGAACCGCCTGGTCCTTGGTAATGATCAGCGCGACCGGCAGTTGCGCAAAAATTTTCTGCACGGTCTCCCAGCGCTGCCGCGAATCGAGCCCGTCGAGGTAATTGAGCTCCTCCCCCCCGACGATCTGCAGCTTGTTGGGATAGATGATATTTAGGTAGCCGATTTCGGAAGGACGGCGCTGGCCATGACTGCCTGCCTGCAGGACGCGCCCGCCGCCCGAGTGCCCCGCAACCCAGCGCAGCGCCATGCGCTCCTTGACATCCTCGAAAAGTTCTCTGGCACTGAGTCGGTTCACGTCATTCCCCGCCTGCGTGGTTGCAGGCGGGAGCATTCTGCCAGTGTTGTCGCGAGGGTGCGTAGAAAGCTGCTGTGATCGCTTGAACGTGATCTCTCGCAGAGATTACGGGTTGCCCCGATCCTCAGTCGCTATCGCGCGACGGAAATATCTCAGTCTCGTCATTCCGGGTCGCGCCGGCTTCATGGCGCGGGCGGCCCCGGAATGACGACGCAGGATTTTTGCCGGACAGCACGCTAGGCCAGATTCCTGATGTCTTCGCGCCCGTGCGTGCGCCGCTTGTCCTTGTGCCGCCGGACCTGTGCGTCCAGTTTGTCGAACAGTGCGTCGATCGCCGCGTACATGTCCTGTTCCACCGCGTCCGCGTGCAGGACCGCACCTGCTGCGGCGAGCGTGCCTTCGGCACGGTTGGCCAATCGGTTCTTCTCCACCTCCAGCACCACATTCAGCGAAGTCAGGTTGTCGAAACGCCGCGCGAGGCGTTCGCGCCGGGCGTCGACATAATCGCGCAGGGCCGGTGTGATTTCGATCTGGTGACCACTGACCTGTATTTGCATGATTGACTCCTGTGGATCGTGATGGAAAGTCCGAGCCGTCCCCGGACCTGGTGCCGCCTGGGCACCGGTTGTGAAGGTTTGTCTGCTGCTTGCTCCTTGTGATCGTGGGCAAGTTGGAAAGTTGCAAGCTTTCGTGAAAAGTCCGGCAAGGATGCCGGGTTTTGCTTTTGCGGTCAGGGATGACCGCTGAAACTCAGCGTGCCTGAGCACCCGTAAACTTTCTGTATCCGGGTTCACGTTAGCGGGCGCGCAGGCGTTCGCTCGAGCTCGGAATGCGCATTTGTTCGCGATATTTCGCCACCGTGCGGCGCGCAACCTGAATGCCGCGCCGGTTCAGTTCCGCCGTGAGCGTCTGGTCCGAAAGCGGCTTGCTGGGATCTTCCTCGTCCACCAGCTTGCGGATCATGGCCTGGATCGCGGTCGCCGATGCGCTGCCGCCGTCTTCCGTGGCGACACTCGACGAAAAGAAATGCTTGAACTCGAAGGTGCCGCGCGGCGTGTGCAGGTACTTGCGGGTGGTGACGCGTGAGATCGTGGATTCATGCATGCCGAGTTCCTCGGCGAGTTCGCGCATCACCAGCGGGCGCATCGCTTCCGGGCCGAAATCGAGGAACGCGCTCTGGGTGCGCACGATGGCCTGCGCGACCTTCAGCAAGGTATCGGCCCGCGCTTCCAGGCTCTTCATCAGCCAGCGCGCTTCCTGGAGTTGTCCACGCAGCCAGGTTGCATCGCTGCGTTGCGCGCGCGCGATCAGGCTGCAGTAGTGCTGATTGATCGCAAGCCGCGGCTGGCATTCGGGCGACAGCGACACGCGCCAGCGGCCGCTGACTTTCACGGCGTACGCGTCGGGCGCGACGTATTCGGCTGCGGCGGAATCGAAACGCGATCCCGGCCGCGGATCGAGCGCGCGGATCAGCGTGGTCGCCGCAATGACCTCGTCTTCCGGGGCGCCGAAGCGGCTGGACAATTTGGCGATGTCGCGGCGCGCCAGCAGGTCGAGTTCGCTCGCGACGATCGCACGTGCGAGTTCGCGTCCTTCGGTCGCGGGATCGAGTTGTTCGAGTTGCGCGTCGAGGCAATCGCCAAGATCGAGGCTGGCGACGCCCACGGGATCGAAATGCTGGATGCGCATACGCACCGCGTCGGCTTCGTCCTTGGTGATCGCGGGAGACAGCGTGCGTAGCGCCGCGAGCACGGGTTCGAGCCCCTCGTGCAGGTAACCGTCATCATCCAGCGCGTCGATGATGGCAGCGGCGATGGCCGCCTCGCGGCTGGAAAATCCGCTCAGGTTGGCCTGCCACTGGAGGTGGTCGCGCAGACCTTCGGGCGCGGCGTCCTGCGGCTCCATGGCGTCTTCGTCGTCGAACCCGTGGCTGGACTGGGCCCACTCGATAACCTGTGGGGAGTGCTCGTCCCAATACTCGCTTTCGTCGATGACGTCCGAGGACGCCTCGGCACCGCCGCCGTCGCTGTCGCTGGAAGCGGACGATTCGGCAGGGCCGTCGTCCCCGGCTTCGCTGCCGTCGAGGTCGATCAGGGGGTTGGCCTCCGCCAGTTCGCGCAACTCCGTCTGCAGTTCAAGCTGCGACAACTGCAACAGCCTGATCGCCTGCTGCAACTGCGGCGTCAGGGAAAGTTGCTGGGACTGGCGAAGCTGGAGGCCTGGTTTCATGGTGGCGTTGGTGGACGACCGTCCGCATCGTATACCACGACGGAGCGCATGAATAGTGCGTAGGCACGATTTTTGCTTCGGCGCAACAGCGAGAGCACGACCCAGATCAAGATTTCGCCACCGATGTGCGTTGCGGAGCGGCTGTCGTGGGAAGTCGGGCCATGGACGGCCGTGGTTGATGCCCGTCGACCGCGGATCACGAAAGATATGGTGAAGCTGGTCGAAGCAGCGACCATGGACGATCGCACTACATTCTGAACTCGTGGCCCAGATAAACCTCGCGCACCTGCTTGTGCGCGAGGATCTCGGCAGGCGTACCGCGCGCCAGCACCTTGCCTTCATTGAGGATGTAGGCGTGCTCGCAGATGCCGAGCGCCTCACGGACATTGTGATCCGTGATCAGCACGCCGATGCCGCGATCGCGCAGGTGCCGCACGATGCGCTGGATCTCGCCAACCGAAATCGGGTCGACGCCGGCGAACGGTTCGTCCAGCAGCATGAAGCGCGGATTCGCCGCCAGCGCACGGGCAATCTCCACGCGCCGGCGTTCGCCTCCGGACAGGCTGATACCTTTCTGATTGGCAATATGCGCGACTTTCAGTTCGTCCAGCAGCGCATCGAGTTCCTGCCGGCGCGCGCCGGCGGCAAGATCGGTGCGAAGCTCCAGCACCGCCATGACGTTGTCGGCGACCGACAGGCGCCGGAACACCGAAGCCTCCTGCGGCAAGTAGCCGATGCCCTTGCGTGCACGCTGGTGCATCGGCAATCCGGTGATGTCTTCGCCGTCCAGCGTGATGCGTCCGCCATCCGGTTCGATCAGCCCGACGACCATATAGAAACAGGTCGTCTTGCCCGCCCCGTTGGGGCCCAGCAGGCCCACCACCTCGCCCTGCCGGATTTCGAAACCGAAATCCTCGACGACCTTGCGCGAGCGAAAACTCTTTTGCAGCCCTTGCGCGGACAGCATGGATCAGCGGTTTCCGGACGTCGAAGCGGACGCCGGGGCGGTAGCCGACGATGCGGATGCCGGTGCGTTGGCAGGGGCGGAAGCCGCCGGAGCCGGCGCGCGAGAGGATTTGGGTGGGGCGCTCGTTGACGCAGGTTTGGCTGGAGCGCTGGCCGGCGCGGGCTTGCTGCGCGGCTGCAAAGTGATGTGCACGCGCCCGCCCGCCGCGGCGGTGCCTTCGATTTCGCCGGTGTCGGTGTTGTAAGTCAATTTCTCGCCCTGGAAAGAACCCCTGCCTTCCTGCACCACGGACGCATTGCCTGTCAGGATCACGATGTTTTCGGAGACGCGATAATCGAGCGTTTGCGCCTGGCCGTGCACCAACGTGCCGTTGTCCTGGGTCTGCTGGAAACGCGCGGGAGTTCCGGTCAGCACGACGCGCTGCCACTGGCTGGTGTCATTGGGGTCGGTGTAACCGACGGCCTTGTCCCCTGAGGCGTGGAAGGTGCCCTGATCCAGTGTGACATTGTCGGTCACCACGATTTTGCCGCTCTGCTGGCTGCCGATCAGGTGGCCTGTGGCATTGAGATGGATGGGCTGGTTCTTGTCCGATTGCTTCGCGTGCGCGAGCCCCCACACGCCCACGGCCGCGACCAGCAACATCATCAGTTCAACGCGTTTGCGAGTGCGGCGTGAGGGTGCCGTGGACATCGGAGAGCAGCTCCAGTGTGCGGGTATTGAAATCGGCCTTCATGCCGACGCCGCGCAGTATAGAGCCGGGCTCCTGAATTTCGCTGGGTGCCGCGCTGGCCATGCGCTTGTCCTGGGTCCACACGGTGGCGTCGGAAGTGTGGATTTCGGCTTCGGATACCTTTGCGGTGGGCGGCCGCCGGAGGTCCACCTTGCCGATCAGCTTGACGAGGTTGTTGTCGGAACTGATCCACGCGTATTGCGAGGTGCCGTACCAGTCGGAGCCATCGCTCGCGACGAAAAAATAGTTCGGGGCGTTCACGTACAGCGAATCGTTGCCTTCGCGGCGCGCCAGGTGCGGCGCGGTCATCGTGAAAGCCAGCTTGCCGTCCTGTCCGAACGCGTGCAGGGTGAAGTTGTCCAGTTCGTAGCTCGAGCGCGGCGGGCCGACGATCGCGACCGGCTTGGGCGGCGGCCTGAACCACATCACGAGCAGTTGCGTGATCGCGGCAGCAATGGCCAATCCGATCACCCAGGCAAGGGTGCGACGATCTTTCATGCGGAGCGCGAGGCGAGGATGAAATCGCACACTTCGCGCGCTGCGCCCATGCCGCCCGTCGCGCGGGTTTGCCAGTCGGCTCCGCGGGCGACGTCTGGATGGGCATTGCCGACGGCAATGCCGAGCCCGCAGGCGCGCATCGCCGGCAGGTCGGGAAGATCATCGCCGACGTAGGCCGCCTCGTCGGCACTCAGCCCCAATGCGTGCAGCATGTCCTTGAAACATGCCAGCTTGTCGGATTTGCCCTGGTACACATGATCGACACCGAGTT
>JAJPJT010000012.1 GCA_021324095.1 Gammaproteobacteria bacterium | reverse complement strand
GCCTTCCTCATCGTGCTGGATTCGCTGGGCGTCGGCGGCGCACCCGATGCCGAACGTTACGGCGACTCCGGCGCGGATACCCTCGGCCACATCGCGCAACGCTGCGCGGATGGTGACGCGGATCGCGCCGGCACGCGCCGCGGAAGGCTGCGCACGCCGCATCTCGCGTCCCTGGGGTTGGCCGAAGCCTGCCGCAGCGCCACCGGAACCGCGCCCTGCAGCATCGACGGCAACTGGACCATCGGACTGGCGGGCTGCGCGGCGGAAGTTTCCGCAGGCAAGGATTCGCAAACCGGCCACTGGGAAATCGCCGGCGTGGAAACGCGGGAGGACTGGGGCTACTTTCCGAAAACCGAGCCGTGCTTTCCAACCGGTCTCGTCGAAACCTTGTGCAGGCGTGCACACCTGCCCGGCATCCTCGGTCAGCGCCACGCTTCGGGCACGCAGATCATTGCGGAACTGGGCGAGGAGCACCTCGATACCGGCAAGCCGATCTGCTACACGTCTGCGGACAGCGTGTTCCAGATCGCGGCACACGAGGAGAAGTTCGGGCTGGATCGGCTCTACGAGGTCTGCCGGATCGCGCGCACGCTGCTGGACCCGCTGCGCATCGGGCGGGTGATCGCCCGGCCTTTCGTCGGCGAGGACGCGGACGGCTTCCAGCGCACTGCGCATCGGCGCGACTTCGGCGTGCCGCCCCCGGCGGCAACCCTGCTGCGGCGTGCGATGGAAGCAGGCCGTGATGTGATCTCCGTCGGCAAGATCGGCGACCTGTTCTGCCACGATTCCACGGGCGACGAGCGCAAGGGCGGCCGCAACGAGCAGGTCTTCGAAGACATGCTGGAGGGTGCCCGGCGCTTAAGCGACGGCGGCCTGCTGTTCGCGAACTTCGTCGACTTCGACACGCTGTACGGACACCGCCGCGACGTGCCCGGCTATGCCGCCGCACTGGAAGAGTTCGACGCGCGGCTGCCCGAATTCCAGCAGGAACTCTTGAAGGACGACGTCGTGGTGATCACCGGCGATCACGGTTGTGATCCCACCTGGCCCGGCAGCGATCACACCCGCGAGTGCGTCCCGGTGCTCGCCTTCGGGCCGGGCGTTGCCCGCGGCAGCCTCGGCCGCCGCGCGAGCTTCTGCGACATCGGCGCGAGCGTCGCGCGCCGCCTGGGGCTGGAGGGCCAGCGCGGCGTCGCGTTTTGATGTGGCCATCAACTGTACGAACCAGAAGCTTGGCACGATTTCACCGTTCGTCCCCGGAACGAGTCCGGGGCAGGCTCTGAGCGTAGGCCGAAGGCCGAAGTCGAAGGACGCGCTTCGACTTCGATGCGCTACGCTCGGCGCGAACGGTACTCGCGAAAGAGGATCAAGGGCATGATCCTGCGCGATCTCGCGCAGGGGCGCACGATCGACGTGCCGGTCGTGCTGGTGGTTGCCCATCCCGACGACGAAACGCTCGGCGTCGGCGCACGCATGCCGCACCTGTGCGACCTGACGCTGATCCATCTGACCGATGGCGCTCCGCGCACACCCGGCTTGCCTGAGGTCGAGGACGAGGCTCGCCGCGGTGCGATGGCCGCCGAACGTGCACGCGAACTGGATGCGGCGCTGAACGCACTGGGCGCGGCGCCGCAGCGCCGCATTGCCTACGGCTATTCCGATCAGCACTCGATCATGCACCTGCGCGAAATCGTCGCCCGGTTGCGCGACGATCTTGCCGGGACCGCCTTCGTGTTGACCCACGCCTACGAGCACGGCCATCCCGACCACGACACCGCCGCGCTCGCGGTCCATGCAGCCTGCGCGCTGCTGGCCGGATCGCGCGCGCCACCTTCGGTCATCGAGTTTCCGTCCTATCACCTGCGCCGCGACGGCGCGCACTTCGGCGCGTTCTGGCCGGATCGGCGTCGTCGGGAATGGATCGCGACGCTGGACGTGCGCGAGCGCGAGCGCAAGGCGCGCGCCTTGGCGTGTTTCGCCAGCCAGCGCGGGATGCTGCGGAATTTTCCCGTCGACACCGAGCGATTCCGCCGCGCGCCCGCTTACGACTTCTTCGCACCTGCACCGCCGCCCGCCGCGTGGTACGACCAACGCCAGTGGCCTATCGACAGCCGCGGGTGGCGTGAATCCGCGCGACGAGGCTTGATGCAGATGGGCGCGGCGGCAGCTCTTGCTCTTCCCAGTCCCCAATCCCCAGTCCCCGGCCTTTGAACATGCGCGTGCTCAACGTGGCGTTTCCGTTCGCGCCCGTGAGCGCGGACCCCGTCGGCGGCGCGGAACAGGTGCTGTCGCAGATCGATCGTCATCTGGTGGAGTGCGGCCATGAATCGACCGTGATCGCAGCGTCAGGCTCGCGCGTGCACGGGCGGCTCGTTCCGCTGCCGCCCCCCGCCGGGGAATGGGACGACGACGCCTGCGCGCGCCAGCGCGAATGCGTGCGCAGAGCCATCCTGGAAACGCTCGCGCGCGCACGCTTCGATCTCGTGCACTGCCACGGCCTGGATTTTTCCACGTACCTCCCGCCGGCCGGCGTGCCGCTTCTGATCACGTTGCACCTGCCGCTCGACTGGTATCCGGGTGACGCGCTGCGACCCACGCGCGCGATGACGTTCCTGCTGCCGGTTTCGGACGAACAATGCCGCGGCGCGCCGGCGGACCTGTCCCTGCTGCCGCCGATCGCCAATGGCGTGGCCGAAAACCCGTTCGCCGGGCGCGCGCGAAAGCGCGATTTCGCCTTGGCGCTGGGCCGCATCTGTCCCGAGAAGGGTTTCGACGACGCGGTGCGCGCCACGCGCCGTGCCGGCATCGGTCTGCGCATCGCAGGCATGTTGTTTCCGTGGCCTGCGCATCTGCGTTATTGCCGCGAAGTATTGGGGCCGCTGCTGGACGAACAGCATCGCCTGATTGGTCCCGTGCACGGTTTGCGCAAGCAGTGGCTGCTTGCCAATGCGCGTTGCGTGCTGATCAACAGCCGCGCGCGGGAAACCTCTTCGCTGGTCGCGATGGAAGCGCTGGCCGCGGGCACCCCGGTGATCGCCTATCGCAGTGGTGCGCTGCCCGAAATCATCGAGCACGGCGTCACCGGATTCCTGGTCGACGATGCGGAAGACATGGCGAAAGCCATCCGGCACATTCCCGAAATCGATCCAGGGGCGTGCCTCCGCGCTGCACGCAAGCATTGCGGGAGGGCACGCATGCTCGAGGCCTATGTCGCGCTTTACATGCGCCTGATCGCGCAGGCACGGGATCTCGAAACGGGTCGCCACGGATGAAGCCCTCGCGCCAGCCTGCTCCGCGCGCGTGCGATGTCGGACGCGCGCCGGAAACGCGAATCGAAACCTTGCCCGACCTACCCTCACTGATCGCACGCGAGGCGCAGTGGCGCGTGCTCTGGCACAGCCTTCCCGATGCCACGCCATTCCAGTCGCCCACATGGTTGCTGTGCTGGGCGCGGCACTACGCGCCCGACCGCACCGGCGCGATCAGCGTAACGATGCGCGACCGGATGCTGGCACTGCTGCCGTATTTCATCTGGAACGGCGCAATCCGGCTCGCGGGCACGGGGCCGAGTGACTACGGCGATGCGCTGGTGGCGCCGGAGGCTACCTCCCTCGCCGATGCGCTGCTGGAAACACTGGCAGGACTTGCCCGCGAACGCGGCTGCAATCGCATCGACTTGCGGCAGTTGCGCCCGCAATCCAGGCTGTGTTCCGTCGCCGCGCCAACGGGATGGCGCAGCGAAGCCGTTCCGGACGAAACGTGCACGTCGGTGCAGCTGCGTGGCGAGAGCGGACTGGACGCGCTATCGGAGCGCTGGCGGCGCAATGCCGCGTATGCATGGCGAAGATTGGAGCGCACCGGATCGTGCAGGTTGGAGCGCGTGCCGGCAGATGATTCATCCCACGCCGCGGATACGTTGCTGCGCCTGCACCAGCGCCGCTGGACCGCGCGCGGCGAACCGGGTTTGTTCGCCGATCGACTGCTGCACGCGTTCATACGCGAAGTCATTCCAAGTCTCGGCAGCGCCGGGTTGCTGCGCATGTACGTATTGGTTTGCGGCGGAGAGCCGATCGCCGCGGCCTTCGCGATGCGCGCACCCGGCACGACGCACCTCTACTCCACCGGGTTCGATCCCGCATGGTCGCGCTACAGCCCCGGCCTGCTTTCGATCGTCGCGGCCATCCGCGGCGCGGCCGCTGAAGGCGATCGCGAGTTCCATCTTCTGCGCGGCCGTGAACGCTACAAACGCCATCTTGGCGCGATCGAATGTCCTACCTGGCGGCGCACCCTGCGCCGGCAGCAGTCTCAGGGAACCTCCGATTGACTCGTGCCAAAAACATTCCGATCTGCGTGCCCCTTGAGCCAAGGAGACAGAAACGCGTGCGCAGCCAGTGTTTCGGGAATCGTGGAGGCGTGGCGATGTCCGCAAGAGCGCGCACGCACCAAGCACCTTCAGGGTTTCCATGGTGAACGTGGTCGCGCTGCTGCTGGGACGCCGCCTCGCGAACCGCGAATCGGAGGCGCGCAGGGTCGGTGCGCTGGAGGGCGTGCCGGCGATGGGACTGGATGCGCTGGCGTCGGTCGCATACGGGCCCGAAGCCGCGCTGATGCTGCTGATGCCGCTTGGCGCCGCGGCGCCCACCACGCTGGGCTGGCTGCTGCTGCCGATCATCATCCTGCTGGGACTGCTGTGCCTCTCGTACTGGCAGACCATCGATGCCTATCGCGACCGCGGCGGCGCCTATGTGGTGGCACGCGAGAACCTCGGCGTTCCGGCCGGGCTGGTCGCCGCGACCGCGCTGCTGATCGACTACATCTTGAATGTAGCGGTCGGGATTTCTGCCGGCGTGGCCGCGCTGGTCTCCGTATTGCCGAGCCTGCACCCGCACATGCTGGTGATCTGCCTGATCGTGCTCGCGCTGCTGACGTTGCTGAACCTGCGCGGCACGCCGGAATCGGGGCGCGTGCTGGCGACGCCGACGTATGTTTTCCTCGCCTGTTTCGCCGGGCTGTTCGCGTTCGGTCTGCTGCGCGCGGCCATCGCGCACGGCCATCCGCAGCCGATCCAGGCTCCGGCGCCCTTGGAGGCAGCCGCGTCGGGCGCGGGTGTGTGGCTGCTGCTGCGCTCGTTCGCCAGCGGCTGCACGGCGATGACCGGCGTGGAAGCCGTCAGCAACAGCATGAGCGCATTCCGCGACCCGAAGGAACGCCACGGCCATCGCACGCTCGGCATCATCGTCGTCGCACTGGGCCTGATGCTCGCCTGCCTCGCGTGGCTGGTTCCGGCGTACCGGATCGGCGCGATGGTGCAGGCGCGCCCCGGCTACCGCACGGTGCTGGCGCAACTCGCCGGCGCGATCGCGGGCGAAAACTGGTTCTACTACCTCGCCATGGCATCGCTGCTCGCGGTGCTGGTGCTGTCCGCCAATACCAGCTTCACCGCTTTTCCGCGCCTGTGCCGGAACCTGGCGCAGGACGGTTACCTGCCGGAAAGTTTCGCGATCGCGGGACGCAGGCTGGAGTATTCGATCGGCCTGTTATGCCTCGCAGGGTGCGCCGGCGTGTTGCTGGTGGCATTCAACGGGATCACCGACAGGTTGATTCCGTTGTTCGCGATCGGCGCCTTCACCGGGTTCGCGTTGTCGCAGTTCGGGATGGCGGCGCACTGGCAGCGCGCACGCGCGTGCGGAGGACGTGAGCAGGATGGTGCGCGCCGCAGGCACGCGACGCGGCTCACCTTCAATGCCATGGGCGGGTTGGTGACCACCGCGGCGCTGCTGGTGATGGTGGTCGCCAAGTTCCGCGAAGGCGCATGGATCACGCTGTTCCTGATGGCCGCAGGCTACACGATGCTGCACCGCATCCACCGCTATTACGAACGCCTGCGCGTGCTGGAAGGCAATGACACCACGCTTCGGGTACGGCCCGTCGCGCGCACCGCCGCGATCGCGATCATCGAACAATGGAACCGGCCCGCGCGCGGCGCGCTGGAATTCGCGATGGGCATCGCCGATGAGGTGCTGGCGCTGCACCTCGCCCGGCTGTCCGGACCCGACCAGAAAGAATCGCCCGACCTGCAACGCCGCTGGCGCGCCAACGTGGAGGCCCCGCTGCGCGCAGCCGGCCGCAATCCGCCGACCTTACGGGTCATCGAAGCACGCTATCGCGAACTCCACCGCCCGATATTGCAGCTGGTCGCCGAACTGCAACGCGAAGATCCGCAACGTCACGTCGCGGTGGTGATGCCTGAGCGGGTGAAGCGAAGCTGGCCGCAGCAACTGCTGCACGCGCACCGCAACCGTGCGCTGGTGCGGCGCCTGCTGCGGGCGGGCATCCCGAACCTCGCCGTGGTGACCCTGCCCTGGACGCCGGAATCCCGCCGCACACCTCGATGATGTCCCCTTCCCAGCGAGAAAAAATTTCCGCATCCGGCGCGGGCGCTTACGCGATATGCTGTGCGGACGCCACTGGCACGATGTGTGCTATTTACCGAGCCGCGCGAATCACAGCCGCGGCGCGCGCGTTTGCATTTCCCCCGCGGTGCGAGGAGCACGCCCAACACCCATGAATGCCGAGCTCGACCAGGCCAGCCGACCGGACGCAAAACACGTGGTGCGGTTTTACGACAGCGAGGAGTTCCTCGTCGCCGAATTGGCCGATTACGCCGCCGAAGCCCTGCGTTCGGATGACGCGCTGGTGACCATCGCCACGCCGGCGCACGTCGACGCGCTGTGCGCGCGGCTGTACGGGCGCGATATCGACGCGGAGGCCGCAATGGGCGAAGGCCGCTGGCTGCAGATGGATTGCGCGCGCACGCTGGACGGGTTGCTGCGCGATGGCGCACCCGATGCCACCGCCTTCGCGGCAACCGTGGAGGCGCCGTTGGCCCGGCTATGTGCGCGGCACGGCCGCGTGCGCGCATTCGGCGAGATGGTGATGATGCAATGCGAGGCCGGCAACCACGCCGGCGCGATCGAACTGGAGAACCTGTGGAACGGCTTGTTCGAACGGCTGCCGATGACACTGCTTTGCGCGTATTCGATGAAGGTGTTCCGTGGCGCGGGCGGACGCAAGGCGTTCAAGCGCATCTGTGCGACGCACGGGGAAGTGTTGCCGGCGCCGCAGCGCTTGCATCCGGAATCCGTGCCCGAGGAGCCTGCGGATGCGCCGCCGCGCGGTGCCAGCCCGAAACACATCGCGCGGTTCTATGACGACGATGAAACCCTGATGGCTGAACTGGTGGCCTTCGCGTTGCCCGCTTTGCAATCCGCCGGTGCGTTCGTTTCCATCGCAGAACCCGCGCGCGTGCAGGCTTTGCGCACGGCGCTACACGAACGCGGTGTCGACCTGGATGCGGCGGCCGCCGCTGGACGATGGATGCGGCTGGACTGCGCCACGACGTTGCAGGCCATCACCCGCGACGGCGCGCCCGACCGCACCGCGTTCGGCGAGGCCGTCGAAAAACCGCTGAAGGCATTGTGCGAACGTCATCGCAACGTGCGCGTGTACGGCGAAATGGTGGCGATGTTGTGCGAGGGCGGCGACTATGCCGGCGCGGTCCGGCTGGAGAGCTTCTGTGACGAACTGATTGAAAATTTGCCGGTGAAGATACTGTGCGGGTATTCGATGGCGCCGTTCGCCGACGCGAGGACCCGCGACGATTTCACGCGCATCTGCGCGGCCCACGATCACGTGCTGCACGCGGCACCGTCGCGTCTCGCCGCAGCCGGCCACGCGGATCTGGTGATGATGTTGCAACAACACGCCGACGCGCTGGAACAGGAAGTCCGCCGCCGCGTGAGCCTGGAAAAACGGCTCAAAAAGCGCGAACGCGAGCTGCGCGACAAGATCGAGGTGCTGGAGACATTGGCACAGGCCGGCCAGGCCCTGATCGCCGAGCGCGATCCAGAGGCGCTGGTCCGCACCATCGTCGACAACGCGGTCAGGTTTACCGCAGCGCAATGCGGCGGCTTCCTCCGCCGGCATGGCACGCGTGGTCCGATCGCGCTGTCCGATGCCGATCGCGCCCATTTCGGCGGGATGCCGACGGAGGCCATCGCGGAATTGTTCCAGCCGATCCTCGACGGCGAGCGCGTCCTGCGTCGCCGCGACCTGCTGCACGACGGCGATCCGGGATGGACACCGCCGCCGCCCATGCGCAGCTTTCTGGCGATTCCGGTGCCGGCGCACACGGGTGCGGTCCTCGGCGCGCTGTTCCTGGGGCACCCCGAACCCGGTGCGCTCGGCGATCGCGACGAGTTGATCCTGGCCGGCATCGCCACGCAGGCGACCTTCGCGCTCGAGAACGCACGGCTGCTGGAATCCAGTCGGCAATGGCGCCACGAGCTGCAGCGCGCGGTGGCGCAGCGCAGCGAAGAATTGCGCCGCACCGAGCTGCACCTCGAAACGCTGCTGGCCGGAATCACCGACTACGCGATCATGCTGCTGGACGCCGAAGGCCGCATCCTCACGTGGAACACCGGCGGCGAGCGCACCTTCGGCTACAAGGCCGATGAGGTTCTGGGCAGCCATTTCTGGCGTTTCTACACCCGCGCCGAACAGGACGGAGGCACGCCGCAACACGCGCTGCGCATCGCGACCGAAAACGGGAAGCACGAAATCGAGGCCTGGCGCGTGCGCAAGGACGGCACGCGTTTCTGGGCCAGCGCCATGCTGATGGCGATCCGCGACGACGACGGCCAGGTCACCGGCTACGCCAAGGTGATCCGCGACCTCACCGAAGCCAGGATGATCGAGGAACGGCTGCAGCAGACCCAGCGCATGGAAACCGTGGGGCAACTCACCGGCGGCATCGCCCACGACTTCAACAACCTGCTGATGATCATCCTCGGCAATACCGAGCAACTGCTGCGCCTGCACCCCGATGAGCCCGCGATCCGGACGGCAGCCGAACGCGTTTCGGGCGCCGCCGAGCGCGCCGCCACGCTGACGCGGCAATTGCTCGCGTTCTCGCGGCGGCAGGCGCTGAATCCCGCGCCCGTGAACGTGACCATGTTGCTGGCCGGCATGTCGGACATGCTGCAACGCACGCTGGGCGAGAACGTGCGCGTGCGCACGACCTGTTCCGGAAGCTGGTCGTGCGAAGTGGATGGGCATCAGCTCGAATCGGCCATCCTCAACCTCGCGATCAACGCGCGCGACGCGATGCCGGACGGCGGCAGCCTTGCGCTGGAAGTCTCCAATGCGCACCTCGACTGCGAGCTTCTGGGCGGTCAACGGGTCAGCGGCGACTACGTCGTGATCGCGGTCAGCGACACCGGTACCGGCATGTCAACCGAAGTGCTTGAGCGCGCGTGCGAGCCGTTCTTCACCACCAAGCCGCCGGGCGGCGGTACGGGACTGGGGTTGTCGCAGGTGTACGGTTTCGTGCGCCAATCGGGCGGCCAGCTCGCGCTGGCCAGCGAACCCGGCAAGGGCACCACCATCCGGATCTTCCTGCCGCGATCGGGCGAGACCAAGGGCGGCCGCGTGCGTGCCGCCGTGCCCGCGACGGCGCCGCGCGGCCGCGAAACCGTGCTGGTGGTCGAGGACGAGGCCGGCGTGCGGCAGTACTGCGCCGAGCAGTTGCGCGAATTGGGCTACACGGTTCTGGAAGCCGGCGACGCGGAGACCGCGCTGCACGCGTTGGACCAGCATCCGGAAATCGAGCTGCTGCTGACCGATGTCGGCCTGCCGGCGATGAACGGCGGGGAACTCGCGAAACGCGCGCAGGCGTGCAGGCCCGGGATCGCGGTGCTGTTCGCGTCCGGCTATCCGCGCGGCGTGGTGGAGCGGCGCGGGCAGTTGCCCTCCGACATCGAATTGCTTTCCAAGCCGTACACGCGGATGCAACTCGCGCAGCGCGTGCGGATGCTGCTCGATGCCGCCCGGCGCGCGCGCGATGGCGACTCCGACGTGCGCGCGCTTTTGCTCGAAGACGATCCCCTGCTGCGCCGGATGACCGGCCAATTGCTGCTGCAGATCGGCGTCGATCCGGTGGAAGCCGGCAACCTGGCGGACACCCGCGCCGCGATCGCGAAGGGGCCGTCGCTGGATCTTGCGATCATCGACATGAACCTCGGCGGCGAAAACGGCATGGACGCGATCCGCGAGTTGCGCTCCGCGAATCCGGATCTGCCAGTGATCATCACCAGCGGCTACGGCGATTCGGTGCAGCGCGACGCCGATGCGAATGGGGACGGCCGAACCGTGGTCCTGCCCAAACCGTACAGTTTGAGCGCACTCAAACGCACCATCGCTTCACTGGGATTCACGCTGCGGGCGAAAGACAACAATGCGGGGGGGGGGGCGAATAATAATTATGAGTCCCTCTCCCGTGCCTGCGGACCGGAGCGATGAACACTGAGAGCGGTCTCGCGCCCTGCGCTCGGGACTACCTGCCATAAAGCGATTTC
Source organism: Gammaproteobacteria bacterium (assembly GCA_021324095.1). Classification (GTDB taxonomy): domain Bacteria; phylum Pseudomonadota; class Gammaproteobacteria; order Xanthomonadales; family Rhodanobacteraceae; genus 66-474. Next base: position 274 of record JAJPJT010000012.1, on the reverse strand, counting down.
GCCCGCTGCGCGGCCGAGCTACTTTTGTTACGGCAAAAGTAGCCAAAACCACTGCCGAGGCGGTTTCGCACGCCTTCGGCGCGCGAGTGACTTTCTGTTTCGGCAGAAAGTCACCAAAGACTGAGGTTTCCCCACGAATTTCACGCGCACGCCTGCATGTGGTTGATGACGTCGGTTGGCAGGCGTCGCAAGCGTTCCAGCCATTGTGATGCTCGATCCAGCGGCCATCCGCGGGCCAACGCTTCGCGCCCGGTGCGCAAAGTCGAGTAAAGCT